>NZ_JBIEKD010000008.1:0-149644 GCF_043496955.1 Thalassobacillus sp. B23F22_16
AGGGCTTCGCAGTTTGTATCAAAGATATATTTTCTTACGTCAATCTTAAAGAAACCGCCGTATACGGGTCCGTACGTACGGTGGTGTGAGAGGACGGAGGTTAGTCACCTCCTCCTACTCGATTTTTCCCACCACTTAACCTTGTAAATCAAGGCGGCCTCCGAGTGTCGGGTGCTGAACTTCCGGCTTGGCAGTCTCAAGCATCTCGACGATCTGGGCACCTTGCTGTCTGGCCTGATCCATCGATTTATCCATCACGGCAAGACTGGCATTCTGCTTCACATAATGCTGGCTCATCAGGACAGAGACGGTCGCAACATCCATAGCTTCACTCCTTTCTCCTGAACTATTTCTAATATCGACCTGATATTGGATTAATGAATATGGAATTTCCTGGTCACCTCTGGGGTGACCAACAAATGGGTGAATTGGGTATTGTTCACAATTTTGTCAATAAGCGATGCGACTTGAAAATAGGTATTATAGTAATATGGTCGTAGGTAATAGAATAGAGAGATGATGGGGTGGAGATGTGGAATGTGCTGAAAGAGCGTTAGAATACTTGATCAATAAAAAGACAATGATGGTAAAACCGAATCTGCAGGAAGGTAAGCTGGCTGCGCTGATACTGGAAGATAGTCACGTGGTTTGTGCAAAGATGAGCGTCCAGAACATCCTTAATAACAGCTGTATTTTATATGGGTCCTCCTTTAATGGAAGAAGGGATTTTGCCCGTGCTTTCCTGCATACCGATAAAAAGTTGCCGATTGAAGTAAGTTCTCCTTCGGGAATTGTCATGTTTCCACTTCGTGATAATATTACCGGCGAACAAGTATGGTTTAACTACCATCATGTCAAGGACCAGAGAGAATCAGCCCCTGGCAAAATGGAAATACTTTTTTCTGATAATACGACGTATACGATTGATACCTCCAAAGCTTCCTTTAACCGGCAATTCATACTTGCCGCCCGGCTTGTCAATCGGCTGCATCACGCCTGAAACAGGCAGGAAGCTTCTTCTGCCTTAATGAATACCCTTTCGTTTTTCCTTCCCTATTTTTATGGTAAGATGAACATACATAATTTATCGTGAAAACGCCATCATCTTTAGAATAAGAGAGCGTTTGAATGCCATGTTCCAATGGGAAAAATTGATAGTTTTCTTATTCTTGGCAAAGGGAAAATCAATAGGAGAGGTGATTCGGATGAAATATAGAACGGCAGATGACATCAAAGATCTCCTGCTTGATGATCAGGAAAACATAATCAACCAAATCGATCCTGAAAAAATTGAAGTTTATCGCTTCCTGCATGACCGATTTAAAGAGACGGATGTAACAAAGGATCTCGTCTTCCAGTTTGCTTTCCGTTATTTTTATAAATTGGACAACCCGAGCCTGACGCAGGAATTTCAGGAACGTTTTTTTGAAATCATGGAAAATCAACGCAATGAAAGCAGGCCGAATATCGTCCGGGTCGTAACTGATCTTTATGAAGTGAAAAACCATAAAGGGAACCCAACGATGCAATTCCCGCTTGCTACCGCTATGCTACATACACTTAATGGTAATTTCCCGACGTATGACAGTGATGTAGCAAAGGCATTTGATTTTTCTTCAACTTATCATTTGAATAGCTTTTATAAAAAGATGAAGCGGTATATTGATCAGTACCGACATACCTTTGATACCTACAGTATATTACTGGAGGAGGAAAGCCTTAAGGTAATGTTCGATAATTTTGATCGCCGTTTCCCAAAGAGCGGTCTTTCAAAAGTGAAGAAATTGGATTTAATGGTGTCAGAAATGGGAAGACAAATTTCCTGACAAGAACCCCAAAAAAGCCAGGTGACCTCACAGTCACCTGGCTTTTCTGCGTCTTACTGCATGGTTTCTTTCAGATTTGCAGATAGTTTCCGTTATATTCGAGAGCGTTTGGAGGCCCGGGAAATTACTCGCTTTCCATGGGCGTACGGTGAGCTTCCAGCCGCCCCTGACACTTTTATGGTAAAGGACCCTAGATATCTCAAAATCAAGTCTTCGACTTTTCGTCTCTTTTTTTGTAAAAAGCAAATGCTTAAAAAACAAGTCGATAGTGATTGAAATTTGTCTGGTAATTTAGTACGATTAACCTTGTTGTGACTGACTGGTCAGAAAGAAAAGGAAGCAGGGATATAGATGCATGAACGGAAACGCCAGTTAATTGAAGCTGGAATGAAGCTATTTGCCCAGAAAGGCTACCACGCAACCTCCATTCAGGAAATTGCCAGCCAAAGTGACGTCTCTAAAGGAGCCTTTTATCTTCATTTTGACTCGAAAGAAGATCTGACTTTGGCTATCTATAAATTTTATTACCAGCAATTGATGCAAAAAGTAGAAGAAGTGCGTCAGACCGATTTGCCACCCAAGGAGAAAATGACCCGTCAACTCGAAGTGTTTATCACCAGTTTAATGGAGAACAAAGAGTTTATCATCATGCATCTGCGTGATAATGTGTCGCTCAGTCCGCAAGTCGATGACTTTCTCCTAGAGATGAAAGCAGAAAGCTTCCGTTGGACAAGTGAAAATCTGAAAGAACTATTCGGAGAAGCGGTCGAACCATACATAGTCGATAGCTCCATCCTTATGGAAGGGATTCTCGATGGGTATGCCAAATGGCTCGTTATTGATGAACTCGATGTCGAACCGCAGCGGCTTGCTTCATTTATTCAGGAGCGAATTGTCGATGCAGTCGAGGGCATCCTGAAAAAAGAGGAAAAACCGTTGATCACCTTGGATAATGTCAAGCGACATTTTCCTTCATTTCATCAGCAGGACCCTCACAGCCGGGTGAAAGAGCAGCTGACTGCGATGAGAGGCAAAATTGACTCGCTGAAAATGGCAAAGCAGAAAAGGGAAGACCTGCATGGAGTAGTGGATGTACTGTTGAATGAAATAAAAAAAGAGCAGTCACAGCCGATTTTGTTCCAAGGCATGCTATCCCATTTTAAAGGGATAGCTGCATTTGACAAGGAATGCCGCCAAATTGCCAGAGATTTGAATATTGAATTGATATAGGAAGACGAGAGGAGTCATGGTATGAAAAAAATTATCCAGCCGGCCATCGTGGCGTTGCTTTCGATCGGATTGATCAGTGGCTGTTCCAATAATGAAGAACCGGAAGAAGAAGTAGAGCGCGTCACCCCGGTAGAAACGGCAGTCGTAGAAAAAGGGGATTTGAGCATTGAGCGGAAAATCGTCGGACGGACGGCACCAGCTGATACTTCACAAATCATTCCGCGGACACCAGGGGAACTTGTCGCTTTGAACGTAGAAAAAGGGGACAGAGTAGAAAAAGGAGATGCCATCGGGCAAGTAGACGCTCAGGATACACAAAGTCAAGTAGAGCTGCAGGAAAATGCCGTCCAGCAGGCGAGCAAGCAGCTGGAAAATGCCAGGATTTCAAGACGTCAGGCAGCACTTGGGGTCGAGAATGCTAAGAAACAAGTCGATGCCGCGAAAGAGGCCCAACAGGCACGGGCTGAGCAGTCCAAGGGTCAGGAACAGGCAGCCTACCAGCAATATGAGCAGGCGAAAGAGCTCGCTGATCAGACAAAGAAGCTGGCAGACGAGGGCACCATCCCGGAAGTGTTATATGAACAAGCAAAGAACCGGGCGGATCAGGCATACGCTCAGTACGAGCAGGCGAAGAATCAGACTGCCCCATCTTCTGCAGAAGTAGAACAAGCGGAAGCACAGGTTGATCAGGCGGAGGAACAGCTTGCGCAGGCAGAAGTAGGCGTGGAACAGGCGCAGCTTCAAGTCGAACAGGCCCAGGTCCAGCTGAATCAGGCGCGTGAGCAGAATTCCAACAATACCATATCGGCACCATCTTCCGGAGAAATCACTTCTCTTGATGCAAAAGTTGGCGACATGGTATCCAACCAGCAGCCAATTGGAGCAATTGTTGCGTTAAATCCAATGACCGTCGAAGCGACAGTGACATCGGATCAGCTTAATTTATTCGAAAAAGAACAGGAAATAGACGTAGATATCAATGGTGTCGAAGAGCCAGTGACTGCGACAGTCGATTATGTGGCTTCCGTACCGAATGACACAGGCTTATATCCGGTCGAAGCCACGATCGCCAATGAAGGGGAAGCGATCAAGCCGGGGACAATGGCCACCTTCCTGCTTCCGGAAACCGTCGTATCAGACACGTTTTTAGTACCGACAGAAGCAGTCGTGGAAGAAGGCGGCGAAGCTTATCTCTATGAAATCGTTGACGAAGTAGCAGAAAAAGTGGAAGTGACGATAGTGG
The DNA here is from genome assembly GCF_043496955.1 of Thalassobacillus sp. B23F22_16. NCBI lineage: Bacteria > Bacillati > Bacillota > Bacilli > Caryophanales > Bacillaceae > Thalassobacillus > Thalassobacillus sp. B23F22_16. Next base: position 4,300 of record NZ_JBIEKD010000008.1, read on the forward strand.
AAGCGCAATCCGATCTCACTGCGGTTGAAGGTGGCCTGCAAGCAGGTGCTGAAATAGTCACTACGGGTCAATTGACGTTGTCTGACGGAGCGAAAGTCAGCATCATAAAGGAGGATGCTTGATTTGAAACTCGTCAATACATCAGTCAAACGCTCGGTTGGGGTAATCATGATCGTATTGGCCATTCTGGCGCTCGGCTTCATGTCGCTGCGTAATCTGGCCATCGACCTTTACCCGGAAATCGACCTGCCGATTGCCGTCGTATCTACCAGTTATGACGGCGCCGCACCACAGGAGTCAGAAAAATTGATCAGTGAACCGATCGAGTCATCGGTCAGTTCCATCGAAGGGATAGAAACTGTCCAGTCGCAATCCCAGACAGGCGCCTCGATTGTTTTTATGCAATTCAATACGGGTGTGAATCTCGACAATGCTTTGCTCGATGTAAGGGAAAAAGTGGACCAGGTGAAAGGGATGCTGCCGGAAGGAGCGGGCGAGCCGAATGTTCTCCGTTTTGATCCTCAGCAGATTCCGGTCATGTGGGTCGGCCTCACCGGTGATAGTCCGGAAGAGCTTCAGCAGATTGCGGAAGATCGTATCGTTCCTTTTCTGGAGCGCCAGGAAGGGGTAGGGTCCGTCAGTATCGAAGGTGGGAATGCCCGTGAAGTCCGTGTCTTAATCGACCGTGGACAGATGAACGAATATGGACTGACCTCGGAAACCATTGTCCAGTCCTTGAATGCCGCCAATAAGTCCGCATCTGCGGGAGCCGTGGAAAAAGGCGACAAAGACCTGCAAATCCGGATTGATGGCGAATTTGAATCGGTTGAAGAAATAGAGGATACCGTGCTGCAGACAGAGAATGGAGCGCAGATCCGCCTCGATCAGATCGCTGACGTTGAGGATACGTATGAAGAGGCTTCAACGATTTCTAAGGTTAACGGGAAATCATCGGTAGTACTATCCATTTTGAAAAAATCGGATGGTAATACCGTCGAGACAGCCAATAATGTCACCGCGGCGATGGAGGACATAGAAGAACGCCTGCCGGAAAGTGTCAACATGGGCGTTGTGCTCGATACCTCGGAATTCATTACCCAATCGATTGATTCTGTCATGATGAACATCATCATTGGAGGAATCTTCTCGGTTCTCGTCCTGCTGTTGTTTTTAAAAAGCATTCGGGCAACAATCGTCATTGGCATCTCGATTCCGATCGCCATTATTTCAACATTTACGTTGATGTATTTTACCGGAGAGACATTGAACGTACTGACCATGGGTGGTCTTGCACTTGGCATCGGGATGATGGTCGACAGTTCCATCGTCATCCTGGAAAACATCGTCAGCTACCGCCAGCGCGGTTACTCGATGATTGAAGCAGCCAAAGAAGGGGCGTCTGAACTGGCGCCAGCCGTCATCGCTTCAGCGACCACGACTATCGTTGTATTTTTACCGATCATTTTCGTAGAAGGAATCGCATCGGAACTGTTCACGCCGCTAGCGCTGACCATCTCGTTCGCTTTAATTGCGGCCTTGATCGTTTCTGTTACGTTGATTCCGATGCTGTCTTCGAAATTATTGACGAAACCATTGCAGACTTCCGGTCGCAGGTACTGGTTTGACCGGTTCCTCGATAAAGTGAACAATGGGTATCAGTCCATGCTCCGCCGTGTGTTGAAATGGCGAAAAACAACCGTCCTTGTTACGGTACTGACGATAACAGCCAGCGGTTTCCTCGTTCCGATGATTGGTACGGAATTTATCCCACCTTCCGATCAGGGACAAGTAGAAATCAGCGTGACGACACCTGCAGGAACATCACTTGCAACTACGGAGAGTGTGACAGAAAAAGTAAATGAAAAACTGACTGCTTATGAAGATATCATCGAGACAAATTACATTACGGTCGGTGGCGGTGGATTTGAGAGTTTCTCTTCCTCTTCCAATGAAGCGACATATACGATTCAGCTTGTGGATCCTGCCAATCGCGAACGTACGACCAGCGAAATCATGCAGGCGATTGATGCCGATGTATCCGACATCCCAGGAGCAGAGATTGCTGTCAATGAAATCGGGGCAGGGTTCGGTAGCGGCGCACCGATTCAGATTCAGTTGAATGGTCCGGACTATGATGTTCTGACTGAACTCGCTGACCAGGTCATTTATATGATTGAAGATGTCGATGGTGTTCACAACCCGGAATCTTCAACCGATGAGGGCCGGCCGGAAATGCAAGTGGAAGTCGATCGGGATAAAGCAGCACAGTACGGTTTGAGCTACCAGCAGGTTCTTAGTCAGGTCGAGCTCGGGTTCAACGGACAGATAGCCACACGCTACCGGGATGGCAGCGATGAAATCAATGTCCGTATGATATTGCCAGAAGAAGAGCGGCAGACGATTGCTGACCTTGAAGGTATGAGCCTGCAGACACCAACCGGGGGATTGATTCCTCTTGCCAGCGTAGCAGAATTGAAGCAGGTGCAAGGCCCGGTTACCTTGCTGCGTGAAAATCAGCAGCGCCAGGTCAACGTCGAGAGTGAAATCGTCGGACGGGATCTCGGAAGTGTAACCAATGACATCCGCGAAGAGCTGGAACGCTTGAACTTCCCGGATGAATACAGTTATGAAATCGGCGGACAGGCTCAGGATATGCAAGAGGCCTTTGGCGATTTGGCACTGGCGCTCATATTCTCGATTTTCCTCGTGTACGCCGTCATGGCTGTTCAGTTTGAGAACTTCCTGTTCCCGTTCATTATCATGTTCTCCTTGCCTTCGATTATCGTCGGAGTAATGAGCGGTTTGTTCATTACCGGCCTGCCATTGAGTCTGCCGGCATTTGTCGGGATTATCATGCTCGCCGGGATTGTCGTCAACAACGCTATCGTACTCGTCGATTACATCAACATCATCCGGCGAAAAGGCGTCGACCGCTACGAAGCTATTTTGGAAGCAGGGCCAAGCCGGATGCGGCCAATCCTGATGACCACACTGACGACTGTGCTCGGAATGGTGCCCCTTGCCCTGGGACTCGGGAAGGGAGCGGAAGCCCAGCAGCCGCTTGCTGTTACGATTATCTTCGGCTTGACGATCTCAAGCATATTTACACTGTTGCTGATTCCAGTTGTCTACACTTATTTTGATGACTTATCAAACAAAATTACCGGCTGGGGCGGGAAAAAGAAATAACAACCGGCTGAATCATTTCTAAATAAAGATCCCCTGTTTGATGTAGCTATCAAACAGGGGATCTTTATTTCTGGATCGGTTGCTTACTTATTTTTGTTTTACATATAATTTCAATTCAGAGACTAATTGTTTTTGCATGTCTTCGCTGGTATGAAGTTGAAGGCCGGCCTGGATTTTTCTGCCGAGCTTTTTTACCCAGACGATTTGTCCATCGACATCCAATTGTTGATTTACAAGAGAGAATTGGATGATCATACGGTCTCCGATTTGATAATCATGAAACGGAATTTCAACTTTCATGCCCTTTACACTGAGGTCTAATATCTGGAGTTCTCCTCTGCTCGGCGGGGTGGTTTGGGCAATGAAGTTCCCAGGCAAGCTGGGGTCAAACGTATAACGGAAGGCTTCATTTCTTCGGTAATACATAGCTGCTCCCTCTCCCTTTAAAAATGTTAACTCTCATCACCATAACGATCGATTTTTATCAGGTCCCATGTGGTGACGACGCCAAGCGGCTTGTTATGCTGGGAACCGTCTGCCGTAATAATGACCGCCTTCAGCTTCTGGTTCTGCTCGAAGCTGCGTTCAAAGGATGATTCCAGATCAAATATCGAATTATTTTCACTCAAAAATCGCACATTGTGGTTCTTTTCCAATTTCAAAATGTCAGCAGCGCGAACATCTTCGAGCTGAATACAGCCTTTTTGCATATTTTGTGACAGCCAGCGCACGACCCCGTCGTTCGTCAATAGACCTAAAAACCGCTGATTATCCCCATAAATAGGGAACTGGGAGACTTTGAAACGGTTAAATGCCTCGACAATTTTTGTCAGATGAGAGTTAGATTTGAAAAAAAGTACAGGTCGTGTCGCAACTTCGATCGCTTTCGGTGGTTGATCAAGCGTTTGTTTAATTTTCTCAATTTCCTCGACTACTTCCCGGTGCGGGTAGGCGATGTAGTAATCATCACGGATTTTTTCATGAACAAGTGCATTACGAAGCTTCGCATATTGTTTCAAATTGTCGAAATAATGCCGGATGACACTGTGCTTCTGTTTCGAGCGCTGGACGAGTTCCATGAAATTGTCGTTTTTCGGAAAGCCGTTGATTGCCTTCAATTGCTGGTGGATCTGATTAAATGCAATCTCGAAACGCTCGGCAAGCTCCATTTCTTCTTGTGAGCCGTTCATCGTAGTCACCTGCTTTGTATGTAAAGATTGATATTTCTTCTTATTATAACGGATTCACGCATAAAAAAACATCAGGCGGGCGCACGAGGTGAAAGATAGTCAAATATTTGCTGGATATCAATAATAAAAGAAAAAGCATAATCTGATCTGCCAATTCGTAAAATGTAATAAAGTTTCATAAAACATATTGTATTAAGTAATATTATTTTGTAAGATAAAAATAAGTAAAAATATTTCGACATTGGAGCAACGCTTATGACCAATCAACTGATTTTCATCCAGGAATCCCTCGACAGCTGTAAACCATCCGAGAGAAAAGTAGCCGAATACATTCTAAAGCACCCGGATGAAGTGGTGAACTCATCGATACAAAAGCTTGCCGAGAACACCGCAGTGAGCGAAGCGACCATCATCCGGTATTCCAAAAAGCTGAAATGTAAGGGTTTTCAGGATTTGAAACTTACAATTGCAAGAGAAATGGCTGTCTTTGAAACAACACCAGAGAAATATCAGGACATTCCGGATGACGATTCCATTGAGTCGCTCATCAACAATGTTTCCTACAACAACATCCAGTCGCTGGAAAATACGCTCAACATCCTCGACACGGAAGATGTAGAAGCCGCGATTCAGCTGATGACCAATGCCCGCAAGATTGCCGTCTACGGCATCGGTGCATCGGGATTCATCGCGCAGGATTTCAAGCAGAAGCTGACTAGGATTGATAACTGGTGTGAAGTTGGTCTGGATATCGATGCCCAGCTGACGATTTCAGCGAACCTTACCAATATGGATATCGCTTTTGGTGTCTCCTACAGCGGTCAGACCCGGGACATCTATGAATCTTTGAAAGTCGCCAAAGATAACGGAGCGACGATCATCACGCTTACTAAAATGGGGGAGAATCCAGTGTCTTCACTGGCTGACATAGCTTTATACACGACCTCACTGGAAAAAAACATAAGGAGTGGTGCCACCAGTTCACGGATTGCCCAGTTGAATGTAATTGATATCTTGTTTTTAGGCATCACCCGTAACAACCAGGAGGCCAATATCGCAGCACTCGAAAAGACACGGAAGGTGGTGAAAATGATTAAGTGATCACAACCTATCTGAACCAGCTGGCAGCTGACCGGGAAGTGCCTGGTGGGGTCGTCATCGTTAATGTCAAAGGCGAGCGCCGATATTTCGAAGCTTTCGGCAGCTACCAGGCCCGGGACGGCACACCACAGACCATCACACGATCTACGAGATTCGATGCCGCCTCACTCACAAAAGTGATGGCGACGCTCCCGGCAGCCCTATTTTTAATAGACCGCCAGGAAATGAATCCAGAAGCACCAGTTAACCACTACATCCCAGAATTCCACTTCAAACCTATCACAATCTATCACCTATTGACTCACACAGCAGGACTTTCCGCAGATCTTACTTATAAAAGCCGCTGGCAAAAGCGCCATGTTTTCCATGAGGTACTGACATCAAAACTTACAACAAAACCAGGAACAACCGTCAAATACACGGACCTTGGCATGATTTTGCTCGGGAGAGTAATCGAACGAATCACCGGGCAGCCGCTTGATGAGTTCGCAGCTGCACAACTTTTCGAGCCATGGGGCATGCCGAACACTACATATCGACTGACGGAAGCACAGAAAGCAGAAGCGGCAGCAACGGAATGGGATAGCGGTCAATATCTTCAGGGTGAGGTCCATGATGAAAAAGCATTTCAAATGGGCGGAGTCAGTGGCAACGCCGGGCTGTTCACGACAGCAGAAGATGTGGAAGCCTACGGACTGAAATGGCTGTATCCGGAACAACAGCAAGTCATTGCACCGTCACTTTTAAGAGATGCCAGCAATGAACAGGAACCAGGCCGCGGTCTTGGATGGGAAGTGTGGAATGGTAAAGGAATGCCGCTATCATGCGGGAACGAGTGGCCGGCGGGATCCTTCGGTCATACCGGATTCACGGGCACGAGCCTGTGGATTGATCCACATAATGAAATCGTCACCGTTTTTCTCACGAATGTCGTCCATTACGGAAGGAACCATAATTTGAAGGAAATCCGTAAACAGTTACACAGTCTCGTGCATCAATGTTTTACAAAATAAATCATTTATTACAGGAGGGAACAAGCATGGCGAAAATCACGAAAGCTTGGATGATTGGATTTTTAGCGTTTATTTTGATTTTAACTGGCTGTTCGTCTGACACAGATGGTTCTGCTGAGGGCGAAACAGAAAACAAAGAGGAAAATGGCGATACGGTCACGTTGGAAGTGGGAAGCTGGAGAACGGAAGACACCGCTAAGTATGAAAAACTTTTTGAAGCATTCAATGAAAAGCACCCGGATATCCAACTGGAGTTCAAGCCGTCTAAGAACACAGAATATAACACGATTTTGAACACGGCGCTGCAAAGTGGGGAAGGTCCGGATATCATGCAGCTTCGCCCTTATGCAGCTGGTGCGGAATTAGCTGACGCGGGGTATTTGGAGCCAATCGAGGACCTGGAAGGGTTGGATACGTTCCCTGATTCATCACTATTGGCAGCGCAAGGATCCGATGGCACCCAGTATGGTGTTCCTTTAAATATGAGTACGACACAGATGTTCTATAATAAAAAGATTTTTGATGAACTGGGATTGGAAGAACCTCAAACATATGAAGAATTCATCGAGCTTAATGAAACGTTGAAATCAGAGGGCTACACGCCGCTTGCCATGGGTACGAAAGAAGGCTGGCTGATGTCCCTGATGCATGGAATTGTAGGTCCAGCGCATTATGGAGCCAATGAATTCGTGGAACAAATTGAAAACGGCGAAACGGATTTTGTCAGCGACGAGTATGTAGCATCGATCGAAGCGATGGAGCAGTTGAAAGATTACTTCCCGGACAACTCAGAAGGACTTGGTATGGAAGATATTCGTACGTTGTTCTTCACCGAGCAGGCAGCGATGTTCCCGCTTGGAAGCTGGGAAATCGAAGTATTGAAGGAAATGAATCCGGACCTTGAGCTTGATTTCTTCCCGATGCCGTCTGCAGTTGGGAAAGAACCAACCATCACGACATGGGTCGATGGCTCCTATGCCATCAACGCTAATTCAGAACATAAAGAAGAAGCGAAGAAATTCCTTGAATGGATGACAACCGAAGAGTTCGGTCAAATGTTCACAGAAGAATTCAGTATGGTCAGCGCGGTTCCTGGTGTAGAGTCTGACAATCAATTGGTAAGTGACCTTGCCCAGGCAGCCGATGAAATTTCGACACCATACTTGATCCTGGTCCACTTTGCCAAAGGAAATCCATCATCTAAAGCAGAACTAGAGACAGAACTGCAAGGCATGTATTTAGGAGAGCAGACACCTGAAGGCGTAGCAGAAGCCGTACAGAAAAGCGCCGAAGGCTACTACGAACCTTTTCAAAACTAATTATTCAAGGCGGTGAATACGTTGAATACTGCTGAATCACAAGTCAAAGCTGTCCATAAGGCAGCTGCCAAAACGAAAACAAACAGGAAATGGAAAAGATGGGCCATCCATCTTTTCCCTATTCCCGCCTTAATCATTTATGGATTATTTATCGTTTATCCTATACTCGCTGCATTTACATACAGTCTATTTGATTGGAATGGGCTCGTCAGGGGAGCGTTCGTTGGGTTAGAAAATTTCAAAGCATTGTTTTCCCTGCAGCCATATAAAGAGTTATTCTGGAATGCCTTTCAGCACAACGTCCTTTATTTCGTCGTTCAGATGATCGTCCAGAACGGCCTGGCATTTGTGCTTGCCTTTATCATTTATAAAAAAATCAAAGGGGCGGAATTCTTAAAAATCGCCTTTTTTATGCCACGGTTGTTATCAATCATCGTCGTCGGTTTTTTGTGGAAGTTGATTTTGAACCCGAACTTTGGGGCACTAAATGTTATTTTAGGTAAATTTGGACTGGAGAATTTACAAAAAGCATGGCTCGGGGATCCTGATACCGCATTGATGGCTATCATTCTCGTAAACTCCTGGTTCGGCTTAGGCTTTGCGGTATTGATTTTCTTAGCAGGGATCCAGTCGATTCCCCATGAATTGATAGAAGCGGCAACACTGGACGGGGCGAAAGGCTGGAAGATGATGAGCAAAATAATCATCCCACTAATGATGCCGGCCATCACGATCATTACCGTATTAACATTCATCCAGTCATTTGAAGCGTTTGAACTTGTCTATGCGATGCAAGGATCACAGGGAGAACCTTATCATTCTACCGATACACTGGCGATTTATTTCTATCGTCTCGCATTCGGTGGTACATCCGGTGGCGGTTCTTCAGCAATCGGGTTAGGTTCCGCGCTTGCAGTCGTATTGTTCCTGTTCATCTCAGTATTCACAGCAATCCTGCTTTATTTCATGCGCAAAAAAGAAGTAGAAATGTAGGAGGGGAGAAACATGAAAGAAAACATCTGGACCAGACCGTTGTATTACGTCATTGCCTTTTTAGTCGCATCTATTAGCTTATATCCGCTGTTCTTGATGATCATGTCGTCATTCAAGCCTAGCAATGAAATTTTCATGAATCCATTATCCCTTCCGAAAAGCTTCAGCCTGGAGCCATACCGCAACCTGATTGAACAGGTGCCGTTCATGACTTATTTCTATAACAGTGTCGTCGTCAGTGTGACAGCCGTCCTTCTGATCTTGATTTGCGGGTCGCTCGCGGCCTTCTATATCGCCAGGTACACATTCTGGTGGAATAACGCACTGTTTTTCTTTTTCTTAATGGGAATGATGATCCCAATCAAACTGGGCATTGTACCATTATTCATTTTGATGAAGGATCTCGGGTTAACGAACTCGTTATGGTCGTTGATCTTCATTTACACAGCTACAGGCATTCCGTTATCGATTTTGATTTTGACCGGGTTTTTCCGGACGATGCCGGTAGAGCTGGAAGAAGCGGCCCGGATTGATGGAGCTACTGACCTGCGCATCTTATGGAATGTCCTGCTGCCATTAATGCGTCCGGCACTTGGAACCGTCATGATCATCAATTTCATCCAGGCGTGGAATGATTTCTTCTTCCCGCTCATTTTCATCTCGAACGAAATGAAAAAGACGATACCCGTCGGGATGCTGTCTTTGTTCGGTGAGTACTCAGCCGATTGGGGAGCGCTGTTTGCCGGGCTGACGCTATCTTCCTTGCCGATGATGATCCTGTTCTTCATCGCATCGAAACAATTCATGGAAGGACTGACGGCTGGTGCCATCAAATAAGCGGTACTTCATCGGAATCGATGGCGGCGGCACAAAAACAGAGCTGGTTTTGGGAGATGAGACCGGTAAGGTAACTTTGTCGAAAACAGGCGCGTCCACAAATTTGAAGTCGAGAAGTGAAATTAAAGTCAGGGAAACGGTGCACCAGCTGCTGCAGGATATTCCCGGTCCAATTGAGCATATTTTTGTTGCGGCAGCAGGTGGCGATCGTACGGAAGATAAGCAGCGGTGGGAACAATGGATCCGTGAAATTGTAAGAGAGGAACCTGAAGTTTCCGTCGAAAATGACGCCATTGCCGCACTGGCCGGCACTACTTTTACAAAAGAAGGATCCGTCCTGATTGCGGGCACCGGTTCGATTCTATATACCTTCCAGCCAGGGGAAAAGCCAGTCCGTACCGGAGGATGGGGCTATCTGTTTGGAGACGAAGGCAGCGGATTTGATATCGGACGTCACGGACTGCAGGCGGTCATGCAGGCTTATGATGGACGGAAGAAACAAACAAAGCTGACTGGCAGGTTCCTGGAGCGATTCGGCCTTGATGAGCCGGAACAGCTGATTACGTTCATTTATGAACACGACTATCCTAGACTTGCGATTGCTTCCTTAGCCAATGAAGTGATAAAAGCGGCTAGTGAGGGCGACCCGGTATCAGATGAAATCGTCCATAACGCTGCGACAGCATTGCTGCAATTAATCGCAGCACAAATGGAAAAGAGGGAAAAGGTATCACCGATTGTCCTGGCGGGTGGGGTTTTTCAATCCGACTATTTCACCGGACGGTTCATCGAGCGGAGCCGGGCGCGTTTTCAAAACGGCATGGAATTTTTACCGGCCGCTATGCCGCCGGCCGTTGGGGCATACGGCTGCGCGCTGCTTGATGCTGGCATATCGGTGACCGATACAACGGTACTATCCATTAAAGAATCCTACAGAAAAGTGTGAACTAAATTTAAGAAATTGGGGGCTGAATGAATGGGTGACACAAAAGAACGAACGTTGACCGAATCGAGGCACAGCAAGTCCCATCAGCTGGATGAATTATCGACGATGGAAATCATCCGCCTGATGAATGAGGAAGATCACACAGTCCCAGCTGCTATTGAAAAAAGCCTGCCGCAAATCGAAAAAGCAATCGACACGATTGTCGCTGCATTGAACAATGGCGGTCGGCTGTTATACATAGGTGCAGGAACGAGCGGTCGTCTGGGCGTTCTCGATGCCTCCGAATGCCCGCCGACGTTTGGTGTCCCGGAAACTTTAGTCCAGGGCATCATCGCGGGCGGCGACCACGCACTCCGGCATGCTATCGAAAATGCCGAAGATGATTGGGCTGAAGGCGAAAAAGCGATTAAAGAAGCCGCCAATGTGAAAGACGTCATAGTAGGTATTGCATCCAGCGGCCGGACCCCGTATGTACTAGGCGCGATCGAGGCCGCTAAAAAGCTCGGTGCGAAAACAGTCGGCCTAACATGCAACGGACAAACTCCGCTGGCAGAAGCAGCTGACTTTCCGATTGAAGTGCTGGTCGGACCGGAAGTGTTGACCGGATCAACAAGACTGAAGGCAGGATCTGCACAAAAAATGGTGTTGAACATGTTATCCACCGCTTCCATGGTAAAAACCGGGAAAGTTTATAAAAACCTGATGGTAAACGTCCAGGCGACCAATGAAAAACTGAAGCAGCGCTCGGTATCGATCATCCAGGAGCTGACCGGCGCAACCGAAGAAGAAGCACAAAAAGCAAGCATCCAGGCAGAAGGAGACGCAAGGATTGCCATCCTCATGCTCATGTTCCAAATTGATGCTCAAAAAGCAAGCCGCGTGTTAAAACAAGAAAACGAACACTTCTCCGCTGCAGTAAATCATCTGAAGAAAAATTAATACAGGAACCTACTCAAGCTTGCAGAAAACCAAATTCTGCAAGCTTTTTTATGCCCGCTTGGTAAGTGATTGGGCATAATGAACCATAAACACAAACTAAAAACCTACAATTTTTCCAAAAAATTACCGTTCGACAAAACTAGTGCACGACCATCGACAAATTTCTACACACTTTAATAACACATCTATAGTATATTCTACTTAATAAATGAGACAGATTCTTCAGAAAATGGCTACCTTATTGAAAAATAAGGGCGCAAAGTCGCAGGCCTAAGGTGTACATAGATGGCACACAAAGGAACAAAACTATGGCGGCTGGACTACCTGAAAGACTAAAAATGGAGGATCATGTGATGGCGATTACTAAACAAGTGAAAACAGGCGGGTTAGACATGGAGTGGGTAGAATTGATGAAACAGGCAAAAGAAATGGGGATGAGCAAGGAAGAGGTGAGACATTTCTTAGATGAAAGGCGGATAGGGAGAACAAATACATACGGAAACTGATTTCTTTGTGCTTATCATAGAACACTCATCTTTTGTATGGTATAATTTTTTTGTACTTTAAAAAAGTTTCCCTTTGTTGAAGGGGTAAAGTATAAGAAATACTTAGGCCTTCGCCATAAGAACTTGGTGATATGCCAGTTTTTCTAAAAAGAGGGTGAGTGGGATGATAGGCGATAGAATTAAAGAAATCCGTACACAAAGAGCATTATCGTTAACCGAGCTGGCGGAACGGGCCGGGGTGGCAAAATCATACCTCAGCTCGATTGAACGGAATCTTCAAACGAATCCATCGATTCAATTCCTGGAGAAAATCTCTTCTGAGTTGAACGTTTCTATTAATTATTTATTACATGGCGGCGAGGAAGATCCTGCTCTCGATGAAGAATGGATGAAGCTCGTCAAAGATGCACAGGAGTCAGGCGTGACGAAAGAACAGTTTAAAGAATACCTGGAATTTAATAAATGGAAATTGAAACAATAATAAAACCCTTGCACGCTCGGGCATTCCCGAAAGTGCAAGGGTATTTTTATACTTTCCTTATTTCTTCTCAGTAGCATGACCGCCAAATTCATGGCGTAAAGCAGATACGACTTTTCCGGTAAATGTATCATTTTCCTGGGATCTGTAGCGCATCATCAAGGAAAGTGCAATGACCGGCGCCGGCGTTTCGAAATCGAGTGCTGTTTCTACGGTCCATTTTCCTTCACCGGAAGAATTCATGACACCTCTGATGTCATCCAAATTGGCATCTTTACGGAAGGCATCCTGCATCAGTTCCATCAGCCACCCGCGAATGACGGAGCCATGGTTCCACACTTTTGAGACATCTTCATAGTCATAATCAAACGGGCTTTTCTCAAGCAGCTCGAACCCTTCTCCAATTGCGGCCATCATGCCATACTCAATACCGTTGTGAACCATTTTCAAGAAATGGCCGCTGCCGCCTTTTCCAGTGTAAAGGTACCCGTCTTCCACAGCAAGGTCACGGAATAGCGGCTCGATGGTTTCGAACGTCTCTTTATCACCGCCGACCATAAAGCAGGCGCCATGACGTGCTCCGGAAATCCCGCCACTGGTTCCGACATCGAAAAACTGAATACCTTTAGCGCTCAATTTCTCGTGGTTGGCGAGAGTCTTCTTGTAATTGGAATTCCCGCCATCGATCAGGATATCACCGTCATCAAGCAAAGGAGAGAGCTCTTCGATGACTTGGTCTGTAATTTCCCCGGCAGGAACCATCATCCAAATCACGCGTGGTTGCTCCAGACTATTCACCAATTCCTCATACGAGTCCGTGCCTTTTCCGCCTTCTTTTTCAAAGTCGCGGACAGCTTCCTCATTGACATCAGTTGCGACAACTTCATGATTTTTCTCCAGCATTTGAGCTCCAATATTGAAACCCATCTTTCCTAATCCAATCAAACCTACTTTCATATGACCAACCTCTTTTCTCTATTTTTTATACGAAAATACTCAACAATAATGCTACTGCGAATCCGACCAGCCCGATCAATGTTTCCATGATCGTCCATGATTGGAGCGTTTGTTTTTCTGTTAAACCGAAGTAACGGTTAACGAGCCAGAATCCAGAATCGTTCACGTGAGAAACGACAGTTGCCCCAGAGGCGATGGAGATAACCAACAACCCTAACATCGGTTCACTGACATCGAATGAATCTAGCAGTGGGGCGACAAGCCCGGCTGCCGTAATCATAGAAACAGTCGCAGAGCCCTGTGCAATCCGCACGACAGTTGCTGTAATAAAAGCAAACACGATCAATGGCATTTGAGCATTTTTCATCATATCTGCCAGTATGTCACCGATCCCTGATGTAATCAGCATTTCACCAAATACACCACCAGCTCCGGTAACAAGGATAATAATTCCGGCAGGCTCCAGCGCTTTTGTTGTGATTTTCTGGATTTCTTCTTTTTTATACCCACGTTTGTAGCCAAATATATAGAATGTCAGCAGTGCAGCCACTGTCAGGGCAACGAATGGATGCCCGATGAATGTCAACACACTTTGTACGGTGCTGCCTTCAGATAATACGAGGCTTGCAGTCGTATTTAATAAAATTAATACAAGCGGCAGGGTGATGATTGCTACAACGCTTTTAAAGCTGGGAAGGTCTCTGTCTAACTCCGTTTCTTTCATCTGTTCCATCATATATTCTGGAACACCGACATGAATTTTCTTGGAAATATATTTACCAAAAATAGGGCCGGCAATTATCATCGCTGGAACCCCGGCTAATATACCAAACAGGATGACCCAGCCCAGGTCCGCCCCAAGCAGGGATGCGACCGAAATTGGGCCTGGCGTAGGCGGGATAAAGCTGTGCGTGACAGCAAGACCAGCTAATAAAGGAATACCAAAGTATAAGAGCGATTTTTGCGTTTTTTGTGTCAAACTGTATAAGATTGGCACAAGTATAACAAGGGCGACATCCAAGAATACCGGGATGGATACGATAAAGCCGGTGAGCCCCATCGCCCAGCTGATATTCTTTTCTCCAAACTTGTCCATTAATGTCAGGGCCAGACGCTCAGCACCGCCGGAGACACGCAGCATTTCGCCAAACATGGCGCCAAGTCCGATGATGACTGCGATGAATCCGAGCGTTCCTCCCATTCCTTCTTCAATCGTAGAAATTATATCCTGCAGTGGCATCCCGACAGCTAACCCGATCAGAATACTGACAACTAGTAAAGCGATGAATGCCTGCAATTTGGTGCGCATTACTAAAAATAACAAAAGTAGAACACCGAGGACAGCGGTAATGATCAGTCCTGCAGTTGAAGTCATGTGAAAACTCCTTTCTAGTTAATTCTGGTTGACAATTTTTCGTCTCCGTGGCCGTGTGTACGCTGAAAATCCGATATTGCTTTGAATTCATCGCCCATCTGGCGGGCAAGCCTTAAGAAAATCGGCTTCAAATCACGATAAATTTTCAAGTTTTCATCAATTGGACAATGCTTCATTTTTGTGTTGATGATTGATTTGATGCTTGTTATGTCTTCAATCATTCCAAGCGATTTCATCGTGAGCCAGGCAGCACCGAGGCACGAACTTTGATGGCTTTCTGGAATGACGATGTCCGCTTCGAAAATATCCGCCATCATTTGTCGCCACAATTCCGACCGGGCGAAACCTCCGCCTGCACGGAACTGCTTCGGTTCCACGCCTGATTCAATCAGAGCGATAACGACCGAATACATCTGGAACATGACTCCTTCGAGCACGCTGCGCACCATATGGTCGCGTCCATGGTTCAAGGTCAGGCCAAAAAACATTCCTTTGGTATCGGCATCCCAGAACGGGGCACGTTCACCGGTCAAGTATGGTAAGAACAACAAACCATCTGCACCGGGACGGATTTTTTCTGCCCGATTCGTCAGTTCCTGATAGACATCTCCCTCTGTAGCTTCTTTCAAGTCAGCAAACAATTCATCACGCGCCCAGCGAAAGGCGATTCCTCCGTTGTTGATTGGACCGCCAATCACCCATTGATCTTCGGTCAAGGCATAACAAAAAATTCTTCCTTTCGGATCAACAGTCGGTTTGTCAACTACAGTACGGATCGCTCCGCTTGTCCCAATTGAACAGGCGACAACACCAGGGTCGATCGCACCGACGCCGATATTGGCAAGGACACCGTCGCTTGCACCGATGACAACCGGGGTGGAAGGATCAACGTATAGCTTTTCTGCCAGGTCTTCGTCTATCCCTTCAAGGGTGTAAGTGGTCGAAACCGGGTGGGACAATTGCTGTTCGTTAATCCCTGTCCGTTTCAACACTTCTTCGTCCCAGTCTAGATTTTCCAAATGAAAGAGACCGGTAGCGGAAGCGATGGAATAGTCAACAACGAAACGCTGGAACCATCGGTAGAGTACATACTCTTTAATCGAAATCCATTTTGCTGCCTGGTCAAAGATTTCCGGATCATTTTTCCGAAACCAGAGCAGTTTCGTCAGCGGTGACATCGGATGAATCGGGGTTCCGGTTCGTAAATAGATATCATGACCGCCATTCGCTTTCAGAGATTCTGCTTCTTCTGTCGCTCGCTGGTCTGCCCAGGTGATTACATTCGTGAGCGGCTGGCCATTTTCATCGAGTGCCAACAGGCTGTGCATAGCAGAACTGAAGCCGATGCCTGCAACCCTTGCGTTTTTATCAGAGACTTGCTTAGCAACCTCTGTCAGTGTCGAATTTACTGCCTGGTAGATTTCTTCCGGGTTTTGTTCTTTTCTTGTCGGTACCGGAGAGTGAAGCGGGTATTCCTGTTCCACCTCTGCCCAAATGGTGCCTTTAGTATCGTAGGCCAGTGTCTTTGTACTTGTGGTACCGATATCTATGGCGATGACAACAGATTGCTGCATCTCTATCCCTCCTATCGTTGAAGCGTTTTCAGTTTAAATAAAAAATAAGTGCTGTGAAAATTATTTTCTTTAAATTCGATTATACAATAAATTTTTTTCGATTCAACCCGTATTGATGAAAAAAATTTTCACCTATTGCTTTTAATAGGAAATTAAATCGTTTAAACTGATTACATGTCTGAAAAAGGGGGACGGAGCATGGCTGAAGCATCATTACACGTATTAAAAAGAATTCGCTCATCGTATCAGCAGTTCAGTGAAAAAGAAAAGCAGATTGCGGATTATATCATTTCCGATCCTGAAAAAATCGTTCATTCTTCCATCAATCAAGTGGCAGATGATTTGAAAGTGGCCGATGCGACCGTGTTCCGTTTTTGCAAGCGGCTTGGATTTAAAGGCTATCAGGCCTTGAAAATCGCGCTCGCTTCCGAGCTGGTCAGTCCGATTAAAGACATCCATGAGGAAATAAATGAAGATGATTCCGAGATGGATATTATGAAAAAAGTTTTCCAGGCAAACATCAATGCCATTGAATATACACG
This sequence comes from Thalassobacillus sp. B23F22_16, assembly GCF_043496955.1. Lineage (NCBI taxonomy): Bacteria > Bacillati > Bacillota > Bacilli > Caryophanales > Bacillaceae > Thalassobacillus > Thalassobacillus sp. B23F22_16. Next base: position 21,259 of record NZ_JBIEKD010000008.1, read on the forward strand.
GGAAATTCAAAGTGAAAATAATTTTACAAAGGCGCTAGCTATCATTACTGATGCTAAACAGATTCACTTTTATGGCAATGGGGGCTCCGGGGTAGCAGCTCAGGACGGGCAGCATAAGTTCATGCGTAGCGGACTGCCAAGCCACGCCTACACAGATACGCATCTGCAGCTGATGGCAGCGTCCCAGCTGACGAATGAAGATGCAGCTCTGTTCATTTCCCATACCGGAACGAACAAGGATTTACTGGAAGTCGTCGATGTCGCCAAACAGAATGGGGTCCCGACAATAGGTATCACCAATTATGCCAAATCTCCTTTCAGCAAGGCGGTGGACGTCTGTCTGTATACCGTTTCACCGGAAACTGGCTATCGCTCCGAAGCGCTGGCATCCAGGCTTGCTGAGCTTTCGATAATAGATGCGCTGTATGTCAATTACAGCGTGAAAAAGAAAGAGCAATCCCAGGAAGCGATGGCGAAAATGCGAAAAGCCATTTCGCGGAAGAGATTATAAAGTTGAGCAGAAGCAAAAAAATTTACAACACAACCGTAAAACGTGAACAGATACATAGAAAGGAAAATAACTATGGCAGCAGCACACCACCATATATCAAATAATCTAGAGGAGCTGACAGCACAATGACAGTATTTCTCTCCGTTGTCCTGCCGGTACTGCTGATATTCGGGGCGGGATACATCATCCAGCTTGTTGCTCGCCTCGACATCAAGTCACTTGCTACCATTACGTTATACATCATGCTGCCGAACCTCGTATTCAATACGTTTTATGAAGCGGAGCTCGATAAAGAATATGTCGTCATGCTGATTTTTGCAGCAGTGCTATTAATTGCGATCCTTTTGATTAATAAAATTGTCGCTAAATTAAGAAACTATGATCAGGCGATGGAGAGCGGCATGATTCTATCCACTGCCTTCATGAACTCGGGGAATTACGGGACGCCGATCATCCTTTTTGCTTTCGGGAAGGAAGCATTCACATATGCCGTATCGTTTATGGTGCTGCAGGCGATCATCATGAACTTTTTTGGCGTGTATTACGCAGCAAGGGGAAGTGCGGGAATTAAGCTTGCCTTTAAGTCCGTGCTGAAAATGCCGCCGACCTATGCGGTCATTATTGCGTTAGTGATGAATCTGGGGTCGATTCCTGTGCCGGATAGTCTGTTATCGGCTATCACGCTGGTGGGAGATGCGACGATTCCTACAATGATGATTACGCTCGGAATGCAGCTCGCTGAAATAACCGTAAAAAATATGAACTGGGTCAAAATCAGCTATGGTGCGACTGTACGTCTGCTCGCATCACCGCTGATCGCCTATCTGTTGACATTAGTACTGCCGATGGATCCACTGATGGCAAAAGTAATGATTGTAGCCGCCGCCTGTCCATCAGCAGCTACGACTACAATGTATGCCCTCCAGTTCGATGCCAAACCGGAGTTAGTCTCAAGTATTACGTTAGTAACCACATTGCTAAGTATCATCACCCTTCCAATACTACTAATCTTACTAGGCGCTTAAACAACTGCACCCCGGATCCCACCAAAATTTGGAGGGCTCCGGGGTGTTTTGTAGTAATTTCCGTTAAAAATTGTGTAATAATTTGTAAAATCATGTGCTATAATAGTGTGATATGATAGACCCAGAATGATAGTTTCCGAGACGGAAGAATAGCATAAACGCTCACCACAAAACGGGTCAAATATATCAGGTATTTCCATAAACTACAAAACAGTATTTACCCATTAGACCAATTAACCTTGAGAGGTTTAAGGCTATATCTGGTCAATAGAAAAAACTGCCGATTAATATCTACGAACACTTACACCATGACCTTCACATAACCTTTACATCACCATAAACAACACCTCACAAAACCAATAACATGCTGATCGTTTGATGATTAGTACAGCATGAATCTCACTCAGAGGATGGAACTAACGATGAATATCGCCAATCGATTGAATTACTTGCTGGAATCAGAGAACTTTATACGGCCGGACTTTCGTCAGGCTCCTTTTCTCCAACAAGAATGGGAGGCCATTCTCGCTGGCTTGCTTCCACTACGCACAGACCAGGCTATTTACCTTGCTGAACGGTGGGAGATTCCATATGCCTATCTTACGGATTATAATAAAACAGATATTGATATACACCGCAAGCTCCAAAGCCTGCAGCATGATATGCTGACAAATAATAAGCAGGCAGAGGTTACACTAAGCGAGCTTTCTGTTCCTTACACTATTCCCTCATTGATGCAGGAAGTCATTTTCAAGCTACTACAATCAGTCCATTTTTATAAGAAAAATAAACTGGAAAACGTAGATCAACTAGAATCAGAATATTTCAGCTATATGCTGCCGAACAATCGCATCATGAAAGAAAGCGGTGTCTTTCAAAAAGCGCTGTTCTATTATTATGGCTTCAAATATTATTATGAGGGTAAAAGAGAGGAGTCGTTCGCTTACTTTGAACGACTGCTGGAGATGACAAGTGATAAGGAAGAAATCATTTCATTGATTCAGAACTTCACATTGCTCGCTAATGAAAATAAGGAATACGACCGTGCGATTGATTTTGCGAAACGGATGGAAGAGTTCAGTTTAACAAATAAAGTGAATAGAGGACTTGCAATTGCACGTAATTACCTTGGTGTCCTTTATTTATTAAAAGAAAATTACCCGACAGCTATCTATTATTTTGAAAAAATGGAACATCTGGATCTGACACCGCTCATGCGTTCACGGATGTACCATAACCTTGGTATCCTATACAGCAAGCAAGAGCGTCGCGGGGAAGCAATAGAAATGTTTCTTGAATCGAAAGACATCAAAGAATCCAATCAACTGAAGGAAGATCTTTTCTTAGCCTATCACGCATTAGCCAGAAACTACTTCTTAGCCAAACAGCAGCATGATGCTAACCACTATCTCAAGCTGGCTTATCAAACAGCAGGAAATGAAGATGAAACATCACTTGCTAAAAAGGCAGAAGCAGAGATGAAAAAAGAAAGCGATCCGAAAACGGCTATTGACTTGTATGAACAGGCATTAAAATATTACGAAAAGGTACAGTTCATTAGCGAATTGGATGAGCTATACCCAGCACTTTCGGAGCTGTATAAGAAGATAGGAAAGAGAGATATGGAAAGTCTGTATAAAAAACGTCATGAGGCATTGCATAAAAAGCAGAAAGAGACCAAACACGCTTAGAGGATGGTTCGATGAAAATTGCGAAACGGTTAACACGTTTAATAGAAATTGATCGACTTCCACCCCTGTATTTGAATAAAAGTATTATAACGGAAGAGGAGTGGGAACAGATTCTTTCCGGGCAGCTCCCACTGACTTCCACTCAGGCTGCGCATTTGGCTGAATGGTGGGGTGTGCCTGTATCCTACTTTACCGATTACGATAAAAACGATCTGGTTACATTCCGCCAACTTCAGTTATTACAGCATGCCCTGCTTACCAATAGCAGTGAAGCGGCTGACATTGTAGATCAGCTGGATCAACCATGGAGGCTTTCGGATGTGACCCAGGAGGTCATTTTTCATTTACTGAAATCGATTCACCTTTACAAAAGAAACCAGCAACAGGAAGCAGAACGTATCGAATCGGATTATTTGTCGATCATGCTTCCGGCATATAATGTGCTCAAGGAATCAAGCGTATTTCAAAAAGCCCTCTTTTATTATTACGGTGTCAAATACTATTCCGAAGGCAACCGGGAAGAATCATTCGCTTATTTTGAACGACTGCTCGAAAAAACAAAAAATCCGGATGAAGTCATCTCTATCATGCAAAACCTCACCTTGATATTGCGAGATAAGAAAGATTATGACCAAGCGATCGACTATATGAAGCGATTGAAGGCTTACAGCAAAGAGAAAGAAAGTAAACGAGGTCTTTTCGTTTCATGGAATTTATTAGGGGTCTTATACATGGAAAAGAAATTGTTTCCAAATGCCATTTATTACTTTGAAAAAATGGGCAGGCTTGAGCTGGATCCATCTTCAGAATCTCAAAGGCAGCACAATTTAGGGATCTTATATTGCGAATTAAAAAAATACCCAAAAGCTTTGGACAGATATCATGAGGCGATACGGATAGTCGAAGAGCATGACCTCGCAGAAGGATTATTCCATGGATACCTTAGCCTCGCAGACATTTATCTCCTCCTGAATGATATATCGGCCGCCGATATATACCAGCAAAAAGCGATGCGGGCAGCTGCCGATGACTGGGAAGAATCCTTAGCCAAACAGATGCAAGCAGAAATTTTTGAAAGAACAGATATTAATCGGGCGATACAAGTTTACGAAGAATTAATCGCATATCATGAAACGAATCAGGTCAAAAGAAAACTGGATGAGATCTATCCTGCTCTGTCTGCGTTATATGAAAAAAGAGCAAAACAAATACAAGACAAGTACATGAAGCTTCATAAACCAGACGCCGAAGAATGTGATTCCAAAAATGCCTGAACCTGCAAGCAATCCTTGCAGGTTTTCCTATGGAATGTTTTCAAAGGAGGAGATCAACTTGAAACATTGGATATGGCCACTCCTCTGGATGTCGGTTATTTTTTATTCTTCGTCACAGCCGTATCAGGACCAGGACATTAAACCTATGTTATCGGAATATATAGACTTATCCTTTCTAAATCCGGTTCTTTATTCGGTCCATTTTACTTATCACCATTCTGAAGTAAGTGTTGAAGCGTTAGGGACGGCGGGTTTAGTAGAATTTTTCATCCGAAAAGGTGCTCATATAACCGTGTTTCTTGTTCTGACGCTGTTATTCTATTATGCTTTGACAAAATCTACTCGTCTGGCCACTAGCGGATTAATGCTCATAGCGTGGATTTTGACTGTTTTGTATGCTGCCTTTGATGAATGGCATCAAGGGTTAACGCCTAATCGGACTCCATATTTCGGTGATGTATTATTAGATACGACAGGCGCGACAATTGCTGTTGGAATCCTGTTTATTGTGTCATCGTTACGAAAATCAGGAAAATAATTTTGTCTGAAACCAACTATTTCCCGGGAAATTTCCCGTATTTGTCGAAAACTTTTCACAATAAACAGAATATCCTTACAAGAAATGACAAACTTCTTATATACCTTGTGATACATTGGGTTTAATCATTAACAGACATCCAGTGCGGGAGGCGTTATGATGAATTTGAAGTCGAGAATCGATTATTTATGTCATATCAATGGGGTAACAATAGACGAGCTTGATATTCCAAGTGAAGAAATAAAGATGCTCGAAAAGGGATTGATTCAACTGCCACCTTCAAGTATCCAATACCTCAGCAAATACTTCGACAGACCTGTTTCCTATTTCGCAGATCATAAGATCACCAATCATTACCTTCATAATTTGTTGCAAAAACTTCAAAATGCTTTATTTGCAAGAGTGAAAAAGGATATCGACACCGTCGTTTCTGAGATAGAGTTTTATCAGCCTATTCCATCCCTTCATCAGGAAATGATCTATCATCTGCTGCTCGCGATCTACCATTATCAAAAGCAGATGTTCGAGCATGCTGCATGGATCGAAGATAATTATTTAAGCTATTTTTTGGACAAGCCAAATGATTTTATCAAACATAATAAAATGTTCGACAAAGCTTTATTTCATTATTTAGCAATGAAATATCATTGTCAGGAAAAAGTAGAAGAGAGTGACAGGTATTTTGAAGAATTATTCGAACTTGCACAAGGGATCGAAATTGTCCGTTTGAATACTTCTGAATGTGTAGTGAATATTAAAAGTAGACGTCAAAGGGCAAGGACGACTTGCTGATAATAATCAAAAGGAAGGTTTGCCTGGCAAGGGCAAGCCTTCTTTTTATATTTTAAATTAATTTTTGTTAAAAAACTTAATTTAAAATATAAGAAAATACAATGGCTTTTGCCATAAGGACTTGGCAATAAGCCAAGTTTTTCTAATGGAGAAATATACCCTTTCTTAAATGATACAGTCGGAAATCGAAGTTTACTGTCGTATCGATATGTAAATATATGTAGTATAAACCAAGCAACCGAAAGATGCATATGTATAAATAAAAGGGAAGAGGAGCTAATGACAATGAAGGAAGATATAAATTTGAGTGAAGTGTTACAAAATATAATCAGGCAGAGTGAAATGGAAGAGATCGAAACGACAGAGGAAGCGATTGAACAGTTGATCCAGCAATTAGGATAAATCGCTCCTATTTGATTGTGAGGGGACTCAAATTTCAAATGCCCGCTTTATGATTGAAAGATAATCATGTAGAATGAAAGAGGTCTGACTTAGATATTTAAACATTAACGATAAAGTGGGGTCCCCCTATGATTGCTATAAACAATTTGCTTATTGGGCTGGTAATCTCTTTTATGACAAGCTTCATATTGACCTTTCCAGTGCGAAAGCTGGCTCAGAAGCTGAAAGTCATGGATTATCCGGAACTTAGAAAGATACATACAACGGTAACACCTCGGATGGGAGGGCTGGCAATCTTTGCCGGTGCTGTAGCTGGTCTCGTTTATTTTCAGCCTGCCAACCAGTTTTTTTGGCCGATATCTATCGGAGCTGCCATTGTGACACTTACCGGATTACTGGATGACCGTTATCAATTGCGTCCACTCGTAAAGCTTACTGGCCAAATCATGGCCGCTGTCATTTTAATTTCTTCAGGATTGGTTATGGAAAACCTGACGATTCCATTGATCGGTCAGATTCCATTGAACTATTTTGCTGGTGTTATCCTGACATTTTTCTGGATTATCGGGGTAACGAATGCAATCAATTTAATCGATGGGCTGGACGGGCTTGCCACTGGTGTCACAACAATTGCTTTGACAAGTATTACGGTGATGGCGTTTATTGACAACCATGCTGCAGCCGTCATGTTCTGTGTCGTATTGATTGGCAGTAATCTCGGTTTCCTGCCGCATAATTTTTATCCGGCGAAAATTTATATGGGAGATACAGGCTCCTTATTTCTTGGATATTCAGTTGCTGTCATTTCTGTTGTCGGTTTAATGAAGAGTATCACTTTCTTCAGTTTCATTATTCCGATTCTTGTATTGGCAATCCCAATCTTCGATACCATGTTCTCTATTTTAAGGAGGCTTCGGAATAAACAGAATATCATGTCTCCTGACAGCCAGCATATCCACTATCAGTTAATTGCAGCCGGCTTGAGTCATCGGACGACAGTTCTGATTTTATATGGATTCAGTGCATTTTTTGGTTTTTTGGGAGTGATTTTCTCTTATGCGTCCTTTGCGTTGGCGTTAGGACTTACGTTCTTAATATTATTGCTTCTTCATTTATTTGCTGAGATGACCGGAGTTATGCGGGGAGGAAAGAAACCCGTCATCGATACGGTCAAAAAAACAGCATCAAAGTCATCTAAAAAAGAAAAAGATTCATCAAAAGAAAAGGATTCATCATAAATAAACACCCTGCCGGTTAGGCAGGGCGTTTGCTCTTTATATATTCGTTTACAGGCTCCAATAATGGTAGCCTTTATCTTCACATTCTTTACGATCAAGGGAGCTTTTGACATCGATCAGTACTTTTCGGTCATCTTTATACATGTTGTCAAGCTGTTCTAAAGGATATGCCTCTTTGAACACTTGGTGAGGTACAGCATAGACGATCGCATCCAAATCCGTCAGCGCTTCTTTATCAACCAGGGTGATGCCGAATTCTCTCTGTGCCTCTTCTGCATCCGCGACAGGGTCATGGACGAGCAGTTCGACACCGTATTCTTTCAATTCTTCAATGATGTCGATTACTTTCGTATTCCGGACATCTCCGACATTTTCTTTAAAAGTCAGACCAAGCACCGCTACTTTTGCTCCATCCACTTCCTGTTTCGCCTTGATCATTTTCTTGATGACGTTGCTTGCAATATATTTGCCCATGTCGTCATTAATTTTACGGCCGGACAGGATAATCTGTGAATGATAGCCAAGCTGTTCGGCTTTATAAGTGAAATAATAAGGGTCTACACCAATGCAGTGGCCGCCAACAAGACCAGGAGTAAACTTCAGGAAGTTCCATTTGGTACCTGCTGCTTCCAATACGGCTTTTGTGCTGATTCCCATTTTGTTGAAAACCATGGACAATTCATTCATAAATGCAATATTGATATCACGCTGGGAGTTTTCGATGACTTTAGCAGCTTCAGCAACCTTAATTGATTCTGCCTCAAAAACTCCAGCCTCAATGATAGAACCATATAGAGCAGAGATTTCCTGTAGTGCTTCATCATCGGATCCAGAAACGATCTTGGTGATTTTGGTTAGGGTATTCACTTTATCACCAGGGTTGATTCGCTCTGGAGAATAGCCCACCTTAAAGTCTTCACCGAAAGACAAGCCGGACTCTTCTTCTAAAATAGGAATGCAGATTTCTTCCGTAGTCCCTGGATAGACCGTTGATTCATAGACCACAATAGAACCTTCTGTCAGGTTGCGGCCAACTGTTCTGCTCGCACCAATTACAGGGTTCAGGTTAGGTGTCTTATCGACATTGATTGGTGTAGGAACAGCTACGACATGGAACTTACAACTTTTTAATTCATCTTCATCATTTGTGAAGGTCATGGAAGTTTGGGATAAAGCTTCATTACCGACTTCATCTGTTACGTCGATACCAGACTTATATTTGTCCAGCTTCGCTTCGTTGACATCGAAGCCGACAACATCATATTCTTTCGCCAGTTCCACAGCTAGTGGAAGTCCGACGTAACCTAAGCCAATTACCGCAATTCTTTCTTCTTTTGCCTGTAACTTTGAATATAGACTCATAATTTTAAATTCCTGCCTTTATATGGGAAGTTTTATCGTATATAGTACAACAATAATATCATACATGCATCTATAACATTTGTGTAGCGGTTAATATTATACGTATATAACAATTTAATGACAGTTGATGTTTTATTCAATGGGGATGGTTTATGATAGAATAGCTACTAGCATATAAACTATCGTGATTGAAAAAAGGGGATAGTAACCATGAGAGTAAAAAAGGCAATCATCCCGGCTGCCGGGCTTGGGACTCGTTTTTTACCTGCTACCAAGGCGCAGCCAAAAGAAATGCTGCCAATCGTTGATAAACCGACCATCCAGTATATCGTAGAAGAAGCGGTCCAGTCAGGCATCGAAGATATTATCATCATATCCGGCCGTGGCAAGCGGGCAATTGAGGATCATTTTGATACTTCTTATGAATTGGAAGAAAAACTGACACAAAAAGGGAAGACCGACATGCTGGAAATGGTTCAATCGATTTCCAGCCTGGCGAACATCCATTATATTCGGCAAAAAGAACCGAAAGGGCTCGGTCATGCCATCAGTGTTGCAGAGAGCTTTGTCGGCAATGAACCGTTCGCAGTTCTGTTGGGGGACGATATTGTCGAGGCCGAGGAACCGTGTCTGAAGCAGCTGATCGATGTATATGATCAGTACGGTCACTCTGTGGTCGGCGTCCAGGATGTCCCTTGGGAAAATGTCTCGAAATATGGCATTATCAACCCATCTGATAAAAATGGCTATCCGGAAGCCGTCCAGGAAGTTGAGTCATTGGTAGAAAAACCACCGGTCGAAAAAGCGCCATCCAATCTGGCTATTATGGGCCGCTACGTGCTGTCACCGGAAATCTTCGGCATTTTAAAAACGCAGCCACCGGGGAAAGACGGCGAAATCCAGCTGACCGATGCGATTGAAACATTGAATGACCGGGAAAAGGTCCTGGCGTACAACTTTACCGGTAAACGATATGACATCGGAGGAAAACTCGGCTTCGTCCAGGCGACGATCGATTTCGCTTTGAACCGGGAAGACTTACATGAAGAAATCAAAGCTTATATGGAAAAGAAGCTGGACAACCTAAGAAACAACTAGGAGTGAAGGACTTATGAAAATAGCAGTGATCGGCACAGGCTATGTCGGCCTGGTCACCGGCGTCTGCCTGGCGGAGCTTGGCCATCATGTCACCTGCATCGATGTTGATGAACAAAAAGTAGAAAAGCTGAATAGCGGGAAAAGCCCGATCTATGAAGAAGGCTTAGAAGAACTCCTTCAGAAAAACCTCCGCAGCGAGCAGGTAGATTTCACCACCGATTATGAGCAAGGTTTGAAAGACAAACAGCTCGTCTATCTGGCTGTTGGTACCCCGCAGGGAGAAGATGGCTCGGCGGATTTGACTTATATAGAAGCAGCGAGCCGGGATATTGCTGAACACCTGGCGAACGATACGGTCATCGTGACCAAAAGTACCGTGCCGGTCGGGACGAATGAGTATGTTAAGGAAACTATTGAAGCCAATCTGGTGCATGAGGTACATATCAAAATCGCTTCGAATCCAGAATTTTTGCGTCAGGGTTCTGCTGTTTATGATACGTTCAATGGAGACCGTATCGTGATCGGCTCCGATGATGAAGAAGCATTAGAACTATTGGAAGCAGTAAATGCCGGCTTTAACCTGCCGATCGTCAAGACCGATCTGCGAAGTGCCGAAATGATCAAGTACGCTTCCAACGCCTTTCTCGCGACAAAGATCAGCTTCATCAACGAAATGGCCAACCTTTCTGAAAAGATCGGTGCCAATATCGACCATGTTGCCAAAGGAATGGGAATGGATAAGCGGATCGGCGAAAGCTTTCTGAATGCCGGCATCGGCTTTGGCGGCTCCTGTTTCCCGAAGGATACACGGGCCATCATTTCCATTGGTAAGGAGATTGCTTATGACATGCCGATCCTGGAAAATGTCGTGGATGTCAATGAACGTCAGCGAAGTATCATCGTCGATAAACTGCTCAAACGCATCTATGACCTGAAAGGGAAAAAGGTAGCTGTCCTTGGCCTATCATTTAAACCGAACACGGACGACATGAGGGAAGCACCTTCCATTGCTGTAACGGAAAAATTGCTCGAAGAAGGCGCAACTGTCGTAGCCTATGATCCCGTTGCCGTTGACAACGCGAAAAAGGTGCTGCCGGATCAAGTGAACTATGCCGAAAGTGCCGAAGAAGCGGTGCAGGATGCTGATGTTGCAATCATTCTTACAGAATGGAAGCAAATCAAAGAATTCCCGCTTTCCGGCTATAAAGAAAGAATGAATAAAGCGCTCTTATTTGACGGACGTAATTGCTTCAACCTCGACCAGGTCAAAAACAGCGGCGTCGAGTACCACTCCATCGGCCGCCCAGTCATTTACGGATAATCACCAATTAGCTAGAAAGCTTGCAGGGAAACTAATATCCTGTGAGCTTTTTTATATTGAAATAAATATCAAATAATTGGAGGGATCCGGGGTGTGTTAAATCACCCCCCGGTCCCTCCAATTAATGGGAAAAGTAATTGCTTAATGGTGCTGTTTTGTAATCTTTCCGACAATTTATTTATCAGTTTGGCTATGATATAATGCGTGAAGTATAATGGTGCTTTTTATGTAACGAAAGGCTGAAGCCGAAATGAAAAAGAAGAAAGTTCTGTTTTTTATCTATCAACTAGGTGCGGGCGGTGCAGCGCGCACAATTTTGAATATCATCAACAACATGGACCGGGAAAAATTCACACCGATTCTTGTCACTTTGGATTATAATGGAAGCTATGAGTCTTACCTGGATCCAGACGTTACGTTCATTAAGCTGGATACGAAGCGGCTGCGTTCCGCTATCTTTCCACTGGCGAAAGTGATCCGCAAAGAAAAGGCAGATATCGTGTTCAGCACGATTCCAAATTATAATACGATTGCAATTCTCGCGACGATCATTTCTGGGACGAAGGCGAAAAATGTGGTACGGGAAGCAGCTTTCCTTGGCGGCAGCTTCAAGGCAGATCTTAAACTTAAACTCTACGGGTTGCTTTACCGCCGTGCAAGCAGGGTTATCGCCTTGTCACATGGGGTAAAGGAGAATATCGTCAAACGGTACAAAGTACAGCCTGACAAAATAACCGTCATTTACAACCCTGTCGATATTGATACCATCCGTACCATGATGAAAAAAGAAGCTTTGCCAGAAGAACACCAGCCTATTTTTGCAGGCGATGACAAAGTGCTCGTCACTGCTGGCAGAATGGTCAATGATAAGGATCATCGGACGCTGTTACGAGCTTTCAAACAGGTGAACGAGCGCATCGCATCCAGACTGGTCATCCTGGGCGAAGGAGAACTAGAGCAAGACTTGAAGCAGCTTGCTAACACCCTTGGAATCGCTGATAAAGTTCACTTCATTGGTTTCCAGCGCAACCCTTATCTTTATTTCCATCATGCCGATGCCTTTGTTCTTTCTTCCAAAAGAGAAGGATTCGGCCATGTGTTGGCGGAAGCCTTGGCAACAGGCACACCCATTGTGTCTACAAGCTGCCGTCCTGGTGCGGTTGAAGTACTGAACAATGGAGAATTTGGAGCGATGTGTAAAGTTGGAGACGAAGCAGATATGGCAAAGAAAATTTACGAATTGCTTATATTGGAAGAAAACCAGCGCGCTGAAATAGTCAGAAAAGGCATCGAACGAACGAATGACTTTCATGCGAGAAAAATCGCAGCGGAATATGAAACAATGTTCATCGAAACACTAAGAAAATAGGAAATGAACCAATAGAGGATGAGAAGCATGGCGAATCCAAAACAGGTGGTACATCTGACGACAGTACACCATCCATACGATCCAAGGATTTTTCATAAAGAATGCAAGTCCCTCCAGCGAGCGGGGTATGATGTGACCCTGATTGCCCAGAGGGATGAGAACGGCGGACTGGCAGACAAGCCAATTCGTCATATTCCCGTGAAAAAGTTTAATAGCAAGCTGAAACGGATGCTTTTCGGAACCTGGCAGGTTTACCGGAAAGCTAAAAAAATGGAGGCGGATGTCTACCATTTTCACGATCCCGAATTGCTGCCAATCGGCTGGCTTCTGAAAAAAAAGAATAACGTCGTCATCTATGATATCCATGAGGATTACATTACAAGCATCCTTCAAAAGGATTATATGAAACCTGCCGTAAAAAAAGCCGTTGCAGCTATTTATAAAACGATGGAAAAACTTTTCACGCGTAAAATGAAGCTATGTCTCGCAGAAAAGTATTATAAAGACATGTACCCAACAGGGACATGCATCCTGAATTATCCGACAGTTAATGAAAAGTTCATTCATCATACACGCGTCGGTGAAGCGGAAGACAAAGTGATTTACACTGGGAATGTTACCGAGGTGCGTGGAGCTTTATTCCATGCCAAACTGCCAGTAATTGATGAGTCTCTATCGGTCCATTTTGTCGGTAAATGCCCGAAATCATTGGCCGAAGAAATGTATGAAGTGGCAGGCGACCAGAAAGATCAACTGGTGATTGAGGGGATAGACCGCTTTATTGAAAAAGAAGTAATTGAAGATCGTTACCTTAGCCGCAACTGGCTGGCAGGAATCGCGCTGTTTCCACCGACAGAACATTACAGGAGAAAAGAACTGACAAAGTTCTTTGAATACATGAATGCCGGGCTCCCTGTCATTTGCTCTGACTTTCCGGTATGGAAGGATTTCGTCCAGAAGCATGAGTGTGGCATCGCGGTGGACCCATATGATGACGACAGCATCCGTAACGCTCTCAACTATCTGCGCACTCACCCGGAAGAAGCAAAGCAAATGGGTGAGAATGGCAAGAAGGCCGTCATGGAAGAATTGAACTGGCAGACACAAGAACAGAAACTGATCAGCTGGTATCAGCGCCTGTTAGGCGAACAGCCGGCGAAGATGGAAGGTTAGGGTGACAATGCAAAATAATGAGACACCATTAGTTTCCGTCATTACGCCTGCCTATAATGCAGAGCGTTTTATCGGAGAGACAATCCAATCGGTCATCGATCAGACGTTCACGGACTGGGAAATGGTTATTGTCGACGATCGGTCACAGGATCGGACGATAGAGATTGTAGAAAAATATCAGAAAAAAGACTCGCGTATCCGTCTGATTGTTCTCGAGGAAAACTCCGGATCAGCAGTAGCACGTAACACAGCGATCCGGGAGGCAAGAGGTCGTTATCTTGCATTTTTAGATAGTGATGATTTATGGCTGCCGGAGAAGCTGGAGTGCCAGTTGAAGTTCATGCAGGAAACCGGCGTCGCTTTCTCGTTTACGAAATACCGCAGGATGGAAGAAGACGGAACTGAAACGAATGCCATCACAGAAGCACCCGCGACAGTGCACTATGACGCACTCATGAAGCGCTGCGTCATCGGCTGTCTGACAGTAATGCTCGATACAGATAAAACCGGAAGCGTTGAGATGGTCAACATCCGAACCCGTCAGGATTATGCTCTGTGGCTTGATTTGACGAGACGAGGGTTTCTGGCATACGGAATTCCGGAGGTGCTGTCAAAGTATCGTGTCGTCGATAATTCGATTTCCAGTAACAAATGGAAGGCTGCGAAACAAAACTGGCGAGTGTTCCGGGAAGTTGAAAAGCAAAGTCTTCCGAAAAGTATCTGGTATTTTGTTCATTATGCGATATTATCGATTAGGGATGTTATTAAATATCGAATCTCACAATAATTTGGCTGGATGATGATCTGGCTGTGAAGAAATTGGACGGTGTCATGAGAAGTTATGAAAACATATTTACAGGAAATGCTTAAACGTAAGGATTTATTGATATATCTTGTGAAATCCGGGTTGAAAGCAGAACACCGCAATAGTTATCTCGGCTATTTCTGGTGGTTGCTCGATCCGCTATTAAACGTACTTGTGTACTACTTCCTCGTCGTCATCATACTTGGTAGAGGCGGGGAGAACTATCCGTTATTCCTTGTTATCGGACTGGTAGCATGGCGAGCAATCAGCTCAACAATCAATACTTCAGCAAAATCGATAACACGCTACAGTTCTATTATTAATCAAGTCTATTTACCTAAGTCGTTGTTTCCATTGTCATTTACGCTAACGCAATTGTTCAACTTTGCATTTGGTCTTGTTGTAGTAGCTGCATTCCTTGCTATTTATGGGGTGATGCCTGGCTGGCAGGTCGTTTATCTGCCATTGATTGTGCTCGTTCAGACTGTCTTCCTTTTGGGAGTTGGAATGATTCTTGGTTATATGACGGTATTCGTTCGGGATATCGATAATCTGTTGTCCTACGTTATTCGAATATTCTTCTATGCCTCCCCGATTATTTGGGAAGGTGGAAGACTGCCGCCGGAGTACAGCTGGGCAGTGGATTATAACCCGATTGCAATTATCGTGGAATCCTACCGCGCTGTCCTGATGCACCAAACCAACCCGGCGTTTATAGGGTTGTCGGTAATTTTCGTCTTGTCAGTAGCAGCTATCATCTTTATGATCCGCTACTACAGCAACAATGAACATAAAATTATTAAAGCGTTGTAGGACGGCCCGCTTTTCTGGAAGGTTCCAGTGAAGCAATCTTGAATAAAAAGAGGGTTTTTCAATTGTCTATCAATAAAGACAACACACAGGAAAAAGTAATAAAGGCTAAAAATGTTGGAGTTTCTTTCTTTGGCGGAAACTATAGGGATGACTACAAATCCCGGGTTCTCCGTTTTTTTAAAGAAGGACGCAGCAATAAAAAAGATAAATTGGTCTGGCCGCTGACCGATATTGATTTCGAAGGTGTTCAGGGGGAAATCCTGGGTATCATCGGATCAAACGGCGCGGGCAAAACAACGCTCAGTAAAATAATTGCGGGTATCCTGGAAGAGGACAAGGGAGAAATGGAAGTAGACGGTAAGGTTACTGCCTTGTTCTCTTTTGGTATGGGCTTCAATAAAGAGCTGACCGGCGAAGAGAACGTCTTCTTGAATGGGATGATGCTCGGCATCGATAAAAAAATGATCGAAAAATATATTCGCGAGATTCACGAATTCTCCGATCTGGAAGATTTTTTCTATCAACCGATGAAATATTATTCAAGCGGGATGAAAGCACGACTAGGGTTTAGTGTCGCCGCTCACTTACAGCCGGAAATCCTTATTCTTGATGAAGCACTTAATACGGGGGATGCTAAGTTCAGTAAGAAAGCAGCTGCCAAGATGAAGGAACTCGTCCAGCAGGCAAAAATGGTCATCATCGTCACACATAGCCTTGGTTATGCCCGCCGTAATTGCGACAGGCTGATGTGGATCGATGGCGGGGAGGTCCGGGAAATAGGCGATCCGAAAGAAGTGATTGAGCACTATAAAGCTACAGTGCCCCCACGGCCGCCGAGGAAACAACGTAACCTTCAGCTGGAAAAGACAGAAACAGATGTGACGGATAAAGCAATTATTAAGGCAGAAAACCTCGGCGTACGGTTCAAGCTAAGTAATAAAGACTTCTGGGCATTAAAAAATGTGAACTTTGAAATCAAAGAAGGAGAAGTCGTGGGGATCATCGGCCATAATGGAGCAGGGAAGAGTACCCTTTGCAAGGTGCTCACGAAAATTCTCGCACCAGATGAAGGTTCAATCGAACTGCACGGCGAAACTTCAGCATTGCTTGGTTATGGCACAGGCTTCAATGCACACTTAAGCGGTGCAGATAATATTTATTTGAATGCCATGCTGCTTGGAATTCCTAAGAAACGTGTCGATGATAAGTATGATGAAATTGTCGAATTCTCAGGGTTAGGAGAAAAAATCCATAAACCAGTAAAAGATCTATCGAGCGGAATGAAGGCACGCCTTGGCTTCAGTATCGCAGCCATCCTAAAGCCGGATATTTTCATCATAGATGAAGCGCTGTCGACAGGGGATATGGCATTTAAGCAGAAAGCGAGTGAACGGATCCAGGAAATGATGGAGCGTGCGAAGGCTGTCATCATAGTTTCCCATAGTCTCTCTTTCATTGAGCAAATATGTACACGAGGTATCTGGATGGAAAAAGGCCATGTTAAATTCGACGGCAGTGCTGAGGAAGCGGTGGCTAAATACCGGGAATCTCAGGGCGTTCAAAAGAGAGTGCGTAAGAATAAAAGGAACGTCACAGGTAATAATGCTGCAAATGGTAAGAATGGAAAAAACCTCAAAAAAACATCGCCAAAAGGTACGACGAAAGCGGACAATAAAAAGACTAATAATACAGAAGCAGAACAAAAATCATAAACAGGGATCAGGTGGTGACTCGATATGTTACGTCTTCTGAAAAAAGTGGCAGCCGGCCCGATGGACTGGCTATTGTACACAGTGCTGAATGAAAGACAACGAAAAAAACTAGGTGACTTTCTTTCACAGGAACAAAAGCAGAGACTAAAGGAAATTCTTCATGGCAAAAAGTTTCTCCAAAGAAAGAAATTACGGCAATTGAAGCACCACCTTTATAACCTGGGATTCACCGAACGTGCTTTGGGAGAATTAGAACAGTTCTACCGGGAAGTAAAAGGGGAAGATATCAAACGGCTTGTCGCGTGGGAATTAGTGCTCTGGTACGCTAATAAGTACTCGGAAGAAGGGGCAGAAAAAGCGCTGGAATACCTTCCTGCAGCAGCCCGTATGGAAACCAGCCCCGATCACCTTAGAAGAATTGCGATTATTAAGGCAGAATGCTATGACATCCTGGGAAAACAGGATAAAGGGCAGCACACGATTAAAGAAATGCTGGCAAACCAGAAGCATCCTGACCTTTATTTAGCAATGGCAAATTTAGAAGATAACATAGAGGATAGGCTGAAGTGGATGAATAAGGCGATGGAAGCCTATCAGCTGCAGCCTATTTCGTTTGCTTCTAAAAAGAAACCAGAGTATGACGACCTTACCACCATATCAAGTGAGAAGAAAATCACCGATGGTCCGCTGATCTCCGTCATTCTTCCAGCTTTCAAAGCGGAGGATGGAATTCATACAGCCATCGAATCGATTCTTTCGCAAACGTGGCAAAATGTCGAGCTGCTAGTTGTAGAGGATTGCAGTCCCGATGATACCCGTAAAGTGGTCGAGGAGTACGTTGCTAAAGACAAGCGGGTACAACTGCTTTCTACTCCTCAGAACAGTGGACCTTACGTAGCGCGCAATATCGCTCTCCAAGCTGCTAAAGGGGAGTTTGTTACGATCAATGATTCGGACGACTGGTCTCATGAGCAGAAGCTAGAGAAGCAGGTGCGCCATTTAATCGACAATCCTGATATAATCGCGAACACGTCTGGCCACGCCCGGCTGACAGAAGACTTGAAGCTGTATCGCCGCGGTACTCCAGGTAAATATATTTTTCCGAACATGTCTTCCATCATGTTCCGGCGTGAACCAGTTATAGAGAAAGTCGGTTATTGGGATAGTGTCAGGTTTGCAGCAGATGGCGAGTTCAAGCGGAGACTGGTGAAAACATTCGGCAAGGAGAAGTATGTCGATCTTGAGACTGGTCCATTATCCTTGCCAAGGCAGTCTGTTTCCTCTCTTACTGGAAGTTCTGCTTTTGGATATAACGGATTTTTCATGGGGGTAAGAAAAGAGTATGTCGAGAGCCTGGAGCACCATCACCGTCAGGCAGACAGCTTGTATTACCCGTACCCACAAACGACACGCCCGTTCCCGGTGCCGGAACCGATGTGGCCGGAGCGTGAGGAGAAGCCGGACGGCAAACGTCATTTTGAGAAAGTCATAGCAGCCGACTTCCGGGTCATGCCGGAAAAGAAGCTGAAGCTTATAAAAGAATTGATTGCACGTGCTGATAAACGTGTTGGATTAGTGCAGATGTATGGATACGATCTCAGCATAACGAAACCCATCCACGAAAAAGTCAGAAACCTGCTTGATGGTGAAAAAGTACACATGCTTGTCTATGGTGAAAAAATTGTAACGCATGAAATGTATATTCTAGATTCCAGTGTACTGGAAGATAAGCAAAAATATATCCCGGAAGTAGATACAAAAGATATAAAAGTTGCCGTGGCGGATCACCATGCGTCAGAAGCAGGTGAGGAAAAACTAAAGCAGGCAAAGCTTCACCTGAACTTATATTTCGGTGAAAATGCGAGCTGGTATGCAAGTGAAAACAGCGTATTTTCCGATGAGGCAAAAGAGTTGCTCGGAGAAATTCAACCTGCCAGAGAGCTGCTCGACCAGAGGCGGACCAGCAATGGCTAAAGCTCAGACACGAAGCTATGCAGAAGAGTATGAGCAGCTGCGGCGTCAACTGGCCGAAAAAGAAAAGGAACTGGCAATCAGTGAAAACAAGCTGAAACAAATAAAAGGCAGCTATTATGCCATGAAAAACAGTAATATTTTCAGGCTTCTTCATAAGGCTAATAAAGTGAAAGTACTCATAAAAAATGTCATACAGGTGCTTCGAGGAAAAAAGAAAGCTCTCACTCTTTTTCAGAGAGGTACAAGTCTTCAAACAGGAACGAAGCAAATGGAATCCTATCGTTATTATTTATATGAATTAGGTTTTACCGAACGTGTTTTAGCAGATCTTGAAAAAATATATACAACAACAGGCGACCAGCACATGAAGCGGCTGGCAGCCTTGGAACTGTCCCGCTGGTATGCCAGTAAAAAGACGGAACAAGGTGCAAAGCGGGCATTGGCTTACCTGCCTGCAGTCGTCAAGGGAACAAGTGATCCAGAATTGCTCAGACAAGCTGCTATCCTGACAGCAGAAAGTCTGCACCTGCTTAACCATAAGCAAAAAGCGAAACACGTCTTACAAAAGGCTCTTGGATTTTGGGACCATCCAGAACTGCACCAAGCTTTAGTAATCCTGGAAGAAAGTATGGGAAAACAGCAACCCACCCCATTACCTGAAGAGCAAGTTCAAGCAGATATAGTGTTTGCCACCGACTTCCGTCTGTCAGAAAATGAGCTGGCAGATACAATAGAAGAAATTAATATTAACCAGGAACGTGGGTTAAAGACTGTGCTTGTTCCACTGGCAACCTATGATTTTCGCCTGCCAGCAACAATCGCTCCTGCGATTCAGAAATTGATTAATGATGAAGTCGTAGACTTGCTCGACAGTAATAAGCAAGTCAATTGTGATTTGCTTATCATCAAACACCCACAGGTGCTGGAAGAAAAACAGGAAAAGCTGCCAAGAATCTCAGCCGGAATGGTAAGGGTCGTCATGGAGAGCCCTCCAGACGATAGCCAGCATGGTTATTCACTAAGGCACTGTTCGCGAAATTTGTTGGATTATGCGGATAAACAAGCAAGGTGGCATCCGAAAAACAAACAGGTGAGAAGCATGTTAACCAATCAGGAAAACAGGGAACTGAAATATATTAAATTGGCAAGCCAGAACTGGTATAGCGCTTATGGCAGCAGATACGAAGCTTTTCTTGATGACTGGCTGGTAAAATCACCGAGGGGAGATGTGAAAACTGATGGACAATAATGAACAGGAAAAACAACAAACTTCCCCTCAGGAAGATGAACAGGAATACCTTAGACACATGATTCAAGCGGAAGCAGAGGTTGGCCAAAAAGAACAAGAGCTTAAGCAAAACCAAAAGGAAACCAAACAAATACAGAAAAGTAATGTCTGGAAATATACAGCACCGCTACGTAAAATAAAAGCTCTAGTCAGTAGGATAACAGGAAACAAAGAGGAAGCAGACAAGCATCTCCTTGAGATAGAGCAGGAAGCAAAACAATTACTCCAAAAAGAGTTAGAAGCAACGAAAGAACAGCTGGCGGAAGTTAGGCTCGATGATCGTTACATGAAAAGCCATGAAACCCTCAAAGTGGTTAAAGAGCAGAAACAGGAAGGAAAACTCCTGGAATACATTACAAAACTGGTGCAACAAAAACACCAACATGAGGCAAACTATAATGAAGCGCTGCGCTATGCAGCCAGAACGTGGATGAATGATAAACCAGAATACAGGAAATTAGCTTACCGTGAGGTACTCGAAGGATTTCAAGTGGAAGAAATACCGGAATTCATAGTCCGGGAAGGGCTTAACGATCAACCGATTTCCCTTGCGCCCGCCGCTTCCTACCGGGCAAGCCTCAACATGCGAATGAGAAAACTCCAGCTGACCGAATCACTCCCGGAGATGCTGCTCGACGAGAAGCAGACAGCTTATACATTTATGAAGCAAATGAATGTGCGTGTTCCATGGGCGTCCG
This sequence comes from Thalassobacillus sp. B23F22_16, assembly GCF_043496955.1. Lineage (NCBI taxonomy): Bacteria > Bacillati > Bacillota > Bacilli > Caryophanales > Bacillaceae > Thalassobacillus > Thalassobacillus sp. B23F22_16. The sequence continues at coordinate 42,343 of NZ_JBIEKD010000008.1, forward strand.
AAGAGACGTATCGAGCCAAAGATATCCCTGAAAAAACAGGAATCGTCATCAAACCGGCCAATGGGGCCGGGTCTCGCGGCGTTTATCTGGTCCATGCATTTGATGATATAATAGACGTCAAGCGAACGAAAAAACTCGAAAGCTGGGACAAATTGAAAGAAGCAATGGATAAGGACCTCCAATCCGGCTGGGTGGAAGAAGATAGCTGGTATCTGGAAGAACTTATATTAGAAAATAAAGAGGTAAAGACTCCCGCCAGTGACATCAAGTTCTATTGCTTTTATGGCAGGGTGGGACTTATCCTGGAGATCGCCCGTTATCCAGAGGTGAAATACTGCTGGTGGACAGCTGATGGTGAAAGAGTGAAGACAGGAAAATATGAAGATGATCCATATTTAGGAAAAGGCGTTTCATCAGCTGAAACAGAACTTGCTGCGGATATCAGCACAGAGATTCCAGCGCCTTTCATCCGAATCGATTTTCTAAGATCGGAAGAAGGTCTGGTATTCGGAGAATTCACACCGAAACCAGGTAACTATGATGAATTTGACGAGCATTCAGACCGGTGGATGGGTGATCTATTCCTTGAAGCGGAAGCCCGCCTGATGGAAGATCTCCTTGCCGGTAAAAAGTTCAGTGACTATGAAAAGTTGAAGGGAAATTTGAACACTTAAAGAATGTATAGAGTTTTAGGAGGAAATCTGATGGACGAGAACAACACAGAATGGCTGCCGCACCTATCCGGCCAAATTGTAGCAGCTGCTCACGGCAACCTGTTGGATGCTTATGCCGTATCGCTGGAAGGATGGCGGCGAGGGCTTAAATTAAGATGGCATGTCAAAGACTCGGAGAAATTCAAGGATATGCGAACATGGTTTGTGGACAAGCCAGGACAACTGTTTTCCTTAAGTTCCGGTGAGAAGACCCATTATTTCTTCCGGACCCGGGGAGACCTGGTTTCCAACGAAGCAGTGGATATCGGCAGGGATAAAGAAAGAACAAAGCGGGTATTGAAAGAACAAGGTGTACCAGTACCGGAAGGAAAGCAGTTTCCTGAAGACGTGGATAACGAAACAATCATAGCGTTCGCCAACCAGATTGGATACCCGGTTGTCTTAAAGCCGACAGATGGCAGCTTCGGTCGTGGAGTCATGTCCAATATCACTAGTGAAGGAGAGCTTCGCTATTCTTTGGAATATTTACGCAGTGAACTCGATTACCAGGATGTTATTGTTGAACACTATATCCCTGGACCGGAGTATCGGCTATACGTGGTAGGTGATGAAGTAGTAGGTGCCATGAATCGTATCCCGCCTAACGTAATGGGAGACGGTATCAACAATATCAAAGCCCTGATCGAAATCAAAAACGAAGAGCGGAGTCTCAACCCTAGACTAGTCAGCTGTCCGATTGAAATGAATCAGGATGTCATCGAATATATGGGGCGAAAAGGATATACAGCCGATATGGTCCCCGAAAAAGGAGAACAGATTTTCCTAAGTGATAAAAGCAACATATCGCTTGGTGGAGATCCTGTTGATGTGTTAGATGAACTGGACCCGGAGATCAAAGCCATTGCTGTCAATGCAATCAAAGCAGTTCCGGGCCTTGTGCATGGAGCGGTTGATTTAATTACGCATGAAGATAATAAGTGGAACGGTTATGTCATTGAATTGAACCCTACGGCACAAATTGGGGGCCTCCTTTATCCAATGAAGGGAAAACCGAGGGACATTCCAGCTGCAATCATGGATTATTATTTTCCGGAAACGAAAGGTATGGAACTGAACAAAACAAAAACTTATTTTGATTTTCAGGATGTACTTGACCCTTTGCAGGCACGAGATGCCGTTGCAGTTACTGTTACGCCATCCCCCGAGAGTGAAATATTTGCAAAAAAATATATCGTCAGTGGAAATGTGCAGGATATTGGTTATCACCGGGGACTGCGAAAACAAGCGTTTGAACGTGCCTTGCACGGATTCGTTATGAATCGGGACGATGGAGATATCGAAATCGTCGTGGCAGGGACAGACGCTGAAATGGTAGATGACTTCAAAAATGGTATCTGGGAAGACGAAGAGAGAGCCCAGGTGATTGAAATTCAGGAAGAGCCTTTTTATGAGCCGATCAAAGTCGGGTTTGAAATTAAAGCAGACTTGAAAACCCAAATAGAGGAATTAAAAGTTTTCAGGCAGGAGCTTGAAGTGACAGAACATGCCATGAAAAAAGCAGAACTCCAACGGAGGAAATTCCATAAGAGCCTATCCTGGAAAGCGACAAAACCAATCCGATTGGCAGGAGCAGTCGTGAAGAAGATCAAATCATAACAGCAACCATCTGTAAGGTACGGTGTAGGAGGAATAGAAAATGAGTGAGCAGCAGGGAATCAGTCTTCCCCAACTTACCAATGATATTGTCAAAAATGCTAGAAAAACCAGGTTGGATGCCTTTGCAGTAGCCTTGGAAGGATGGCGAAGAGGTCTCAAACTGAAATGGTATACCAAAGACTCAGAACATTTCCAAGACATGATTATCTTTGGTGTCAATCCACCGGGAAGGCTTTTCTCCCTTAGTTCCGAAGAGAGGACCCATTACTTCTTTCGGACTCGAGGAGATATTGTGGCGAATGAGGCAGTAGAAATCGCATCGGAGAAAGACGATACCAAGGTGGTCCTTGATAAAGCTGGCGTGCCTGTACCTAAAGGTAAAGGGTTTGACCCCGAAGCCACCGATGAAGAAATCATCACCTATAGTAAAACGATTGATTACCCCCTTGTATTAAAGCCGACCAACGCCAGCCTTGGAAACGGTGTGGTGACCAATATCAATAGTGATGAAGAATTCTTGAAGGCGATGCACTATGTACGCCACGAACTAGGATATGACGAGGTTATTGTAGAACAGCATGTCGAAGGAGAAGAATACCGTGTCTATGTCGTAGGAGACAAAGTGATTGCAGCTTATAATCGTAAGCCTGCTAACATTATTGGTGATGGGGAGCATACGATTGAAGAATTGATTGAATTAAAAAACACGGAGCGAAAGAAGAATGCCAGGCTGAACAGCTGCCTGATCCATATGGATACAGAAATCCTTGAGTACATTCAATCGGCCGGTTACACGCTGGAAAGTGTTCCGAAAAAAGGGGAACAAATTTACTTGAGGCAGAAAACGAACGTATCTTCCGGTGGCGATCCGATCGATGTCACCGATACGATGTCCAAAGAAATGAAACAAATTGCGATTGATGCCCTTAAAGCTGTTCCTGGTCTGGATCATGGCGGGGTCGATATCATTGCAAATGAAAACCGGTCGATGGACGTCGCGGGTGTTGTCATCGAATTGAACCCGACTGCTCAAATTGGTGGTGCGTTATTTCCACTGAAAGGAAAAGCTCGTGATATCCCTGCTGCAATCATTGATTATTATTTTCCTGAGACAAAGGGTATGGACACCAGAAGGTCCAAAGTCTATTTTGATTTAATTAATGTTCTTGAACCATTAGAGAACAGGGCAGCGCTCGAAGTAGAAGTGGCTCCTGCCCCGATGGGAAAATTGTATGCCAGGAAGTTCACAGTGTATGGCACGGTGCAACGGCAAAGCTACCACCGGTGGTTAAAGAAGCAGGCAATGGATCGTAATCTTCATGGATATATAAAAAATATGGTATTTGATGAAATCGAAATCGTAGTTGCCGGGACGAATAAGTCAGCGATTACAGAATTCAAACAGCTGATCACACAATATCCGCAAAATTCAAAGGTCAATAAAGTAGTGGAAGAGAACCATGAGGAGCCAGTTACGGTCGGTTTCGAAATTTCAGAAAGATATAACACGTCAAGCCTTAAATCAATTCAGCACGCATTGCGAAAGATGGACAAGGATTTGAAATATCTGACTAAACAGAAAAACAGAATTGAAAAAGATAATCAACACATTTTAAATAGCACATCGTGGAGATATACCGCACCATTAAGAAAGGTCGGTGCTTTGGTAAAAAAGGGAAGATAATATGGTTACTTTAGTGGGGAGGAGTAGTTAGAATGATAGAAGAGGCTTATCCTTATTGGTTATCTAAACAAATGATGAAGGGAGTCCGCAGATTCAACATCGATTCTTTTCTTGTCGCTCTGGAGGGTTGGAGAAGAGGTCTTTCGTTAACATTCCATAACAACCATGCAGCTGTTACTGACTTAAAAGTGATCGGTTTTGAACCTGTCGGAAAAACTTTTTCACTTTCTTTGAATGATCGAACCCATTTCTTTTACCGTACCAGAGGGGATAAGGTGGAAAATGAAGCGGTGGAAGTCGGAACAAATAAAAAAGAAACCAAACGTATTCTTGCTTCTCAGCAAGTGCCGGTTCCTGAGGGCTTTGAATTTTCTACTGCAACTTCCTGGGAGGAAGTGGCCCGTTTAGCGGAAGAGACAGGATACCCTTTAACCCTGAAGCCCACTTTTGGCAGTTTAGGAAAGGGTGTTATAACTAATATAAAAACACAACAGGAATTACGTGAGAGCATGGATTACGTTATTTCCCAACATGATTATACAGATTATCTCTTGGAACGCCATATTTCAGGAGACGATGTGCGAGTGTATGTCATCGAGGGAGAAGTAGCCGCTGCCACAAAGCGGGTTCCTGCCAATGTGATGGGGGATGGGGTACATACCATCGAAGAATTAGTGGAACGGAAGAATACGATCAGGAGTGAGAACCCCCAGACGTCCACGAGGCTCATAAAAATTGATGAAGAAATGAAAAATTTTCTGCTAAAAAAAGAAAAAAGACTCGAGGATGTGCCTTCGGATGGTGAACTGGTTAACTTGAAAGGACAGAGTAATATTTCGGCAGGTGGAGACTCTATCGATGTCACCGATAGACTAAGAGCAGATGTTGCACAGACAGCCATAGATGCAGTGAAAGCAGTGCCTGGCCTTAATCATGCTGGGATTGATTTGATTGTAAATGACCAGGAAGCAGTAGTAATCGAAATCAATCCTACCGCAGGAATTTCCCTTCATACATTCCCATTATTCGGAACCAAGCAGAATATTGCAGCAAAAATCATCGATTATTACTTTCCAGAAACGAAAGGAATCACTGTCAGCGACAAAATCTATTTTGATTATAAAAATATTTTGGATTTGTTCAGGAGCAATTCACTGGAACAAGCTCGGGTTACTGATGCCCCTGTAGGTCAATTGTATGCTAAAAGGTATGTGATTTCGGGTAACGTACAAAAGGTGGGCTACCGCAGATGGATTCGCAGACAAGCAATAGAGCAGGGGCTTCATGGATATACAAGAAACCTGAATAATGGCAATGTTGTCGTGGTAGTAGCTGGTATAGACAAACACACTGTAGATGATTTCAAAGATACTTGTTACCATGGATCTAGTAAGGCAGAAGTTGAGAAAATTAAAGAATTTGCATGGGATAAACAAATCAGGATTGGGTTTGAAATTAGAAAAAGCAGGTAACAGCTGCTTTTTTTAAGGGATACCCGCCGGGGAGGTAGTAGATAGATGGAATCAAGCCAAAAATTCACCCTAGCAGCCACGGGGGACGTACTTTTACATACAAGATTATGCAGGAAAGCCAAAAGAAAAATACGCAACGGGTATGATTTCGATGGGCTTATGGAGGAAACGAAACACCTTTTTAATAAAGGCGATTTGACGATTGTGAATCAGGAATCGATCATTGGAGGGAAAGAACTTGGCATTTCCGATTTCCCTAAATTCAACAGTCCAGTGGATATTGGCTACACACTAAAGAATTTCGGTGTGGATATCGTAAGCCTTGCCAATAACCACATCATGGATAAAGGAGAAGAAGGGGTATTAAAATCTATTGAAAACTGGGAGAAAATAGGCATCCCTTATGTGGGTGCATATAAATCTAAAGAAGACCAGGAGACACTTAGAATCATAAATAAAAATGGCTTGCGAGTCTGCTTCCTATCCTATACAAGGAAAATGCCTTCTGTAAAATTGCCGAAAGATAAACCTTATATGGTAGATTGCTATGAACCTATGAAAATCAAAAAGATAGAGAAACGGATCAGAAACATCCGAAAAGAAAATCTGGCTGATGTCATCATTTTGTCGCTTCACTTCGGCAAGGAATACCATTTGTATCCTGCCATGGAACAAAAGGAAATTTCTGCAACCCTCTCAGATGCAGGAGCAGATGTCATCATCGGCCACCATCCACATGTCCTTCAACCACCTGAATATATTCTGAATTCACGAGGTAAAAGAACTTTTGTCATGAATTCTTTAGGGAACTTTTTTTCAGGGCAAAAAGGACTGTACAGGCAAATTGGCGCATTTATGACAATAGACATTGAAAAATTCAATGACAACCCTGTATTAAAAATTGACAAACCGACACTGAAATTGACATTTACGGATAGTACAGATAAGAAGAATTATAAGATGCATTTATTAGAAGACATAGTTGAGCAAAGAGAATATATTAAAACGCATATGGGAGATTTTAGGTCGGCAGAAGTTTATGAAGAACTTAAAACTCGCCTGAGCCAATGGGTTCCTGAAATAGAAATATCATAAGTTGTACAAAAGTTAATGGTGAAATGAGTAAGATAATTGGTTAATAGAATGGAGAATTTATTCATGAGTAATACGGACGAAAGATACCTTCCTCATCTTAAAGATGCTCTTCCGGAGCATGCCCACGGTTACATGTCCAGTGGGTATAGCATAGCCCTGGAAGGGTGGAGACGAGGACTGGATTTAAAGATCAGGGTTAAATATCTAAGAAGAAAAGCGAAAATAACAGAATTTATGTTGAGTAACGGAGAGAAAACCCATTACTTCCAAATCACTCGTGGTGATTTAGTCTCGAAAAAGGCAGTAAGAATTTGTGTGAATAAAGACCAGACAAAAGAATATCTATTAAAATCCGGAGTAGAGACACCAAAAGGGGAAACTTTTGATGAAAACAGATCCGATGAAGAAATAATAGAGTTTGCAAATCGGGCAGGCTACCCCCTTGTATTGAAGCCGACGGATGGTACAGGCGGGGTCGGGGTAATCGCCAATATAAAGAATGAAGCAGAAATGAAACAGGCGATAACCTATGTAAGGGATCAATTGGAGTATAGAAAGGTTATCGTTGAACAATTTTTTAAAGGGGAAGATCATCGCCTGTACGTAGTAGGGGATGAAGTGGTCGGAGTATTCAAACGTGATCCTGCAAGCGTGACAGGAAACGGAACTGATACGATTAAAGAACTGCTAAAAAAGAAAAATGAAGACCGAATGAAAATTCCATCCCTGCAAAATAAACCGATAAAAGTAAATGCAGAAACAAAGGAGTTACTAAGTCGTCTGGGATACACGATGGAGTCTGTACCTGCAGAAGGAGAAACAGTATTTCTTAAATCGAAGAACAATGTATCTTCCGGCGGTGAAGCTGTCGATGTCACAGATGAAACGACAGATGAAATGAAGCGGATAGCAGTCGCTGCTACAAAAGCGATACCGACACTCGTCCAGGCTGGAGTCGATATGATTATTGATAAGGAAACCAATACAGGAGTCGTGCTCGAAATAAATTCCAGAGCACACATCCGTACCCATCTTTTCCCATCCTATGGGAAGGCAAGGGACGTACCATCTGCTATCATCGATTATTATTTTCCTGAGACAAAAGGATACCAACGGGAAAAGGCTGCAAAAATGTATTTTGATTTCAATCATATCTATCAATCTTTTGAAGCTGGTACAACAGGATATATAGATATTCCTTCGATTCCTGATGATATTGAACTGACGAGGTTTCTATTGAATGCGGACAAGTTTCCGAAAGACTTTGATCAATGGATTCGATCCACTGCTGTAAGGAATAACGTAAGTGGATATGTCAAGTGGACCAAAAATAATAACCTCTCTCTCATTCTTGGAGGTAACCGGGATGACATAAATGATTTTACAGCTCTTTTGAAAAGAAAGATTTCCCGCTCGAAACAATCAATCAGCATGAAAAGGAAATCAAGGAACTCGCCTGTCAGACAAGGCTTTTATATCGATAATGATGAAATAAATGCAGAGATGGAATTGCAGCATCAAAAGCTTTTGAAAGAAAACGAACAGTTGAAAAGAGAATTAGCAAAATTAAAGAAACGGCAAAACAAAATCCTGAATAGTACTTCCTGGAAAGTAACAAAGCCATTACGGGCATTGAAAAGGTAAGAATTGTTGAGCATGGTCTCTATGAAGCGGAACATTCTGGTGCTATAAATAACTAACGTTGGAGATGAACATTATGAGCAACTCACATCATTTACCACACCTTCAGGGTTCTCTTCCTGAAGATGTCTTCACTTACCAGACTTCTTTTTATACAGTAGCTTTAGAAGGATGGCGCCGTGGTCTTAAATTAAAATATTATAATAGTAAAAGAGGCGGGAGGGTACCCTCCACGTCCATAACCTATTCACTTTCTGATGATAACAACGAGTATCATTTCGTTTGTGCACGAGGATCTCAATCCACTAGGGAAGCTGTGCTTAAAGCGGAAAATAAAAGCAGTGCTTATAAGTATTTGAAAGAAAATGGAGTGCCTATACCTGAAAGCAGAACGTTCGATTTTTCCGAAACCTCGGTTGAAGAGATGTGTGATTATGGTGAATCGATTGGTTATCCTCTTGTAGTGAAACCGACCAACATGGGTGGTGGTAGAGGGGTAGTGACCCATATCGATTCCAAAGAAATGCTGCGAGAGTCTATTTTGAAAATAAAAGATGAATTCAGCAGAAAGAATGTCATCATTGAGAAATACTTTGAAGGTGGGGTCGACTATCGCTTTTATGTAATAAAAGATAAAGTGATTGCTGTATCAAAATCCTATTCCTCAAATGTCATCGGTGATGGGAAAAGCAATATCGAGCAACTGATAAAGGAAAGAAACAAAGAAATAAAGAGCAATGTTGCTGCCAGGAATAGGACGATCAAAATCGATGATAATCTGTTAAATTATTTAAAGGAACAGAATCTCTCTCTTCAATATATACCTGAAAAGGGGGAGAGGGTTTTTGTCAGGAAACATGGTACCTACCTTGGTAAACGACTTAACGTTGACTGTACCAATACCGTTGACCCTAAATTTAAAAAATATGCCGTAGATGCTTTGAATTCTATCCCTGGGTTACCAACCGGCTCGATAGACATGATCATCAATGAAGAGAAAAATGAAGGAATCGTCAATGAAATCAACACGAAAGGGGAAATCATGATGCATGTATTTCCTGTTGAAGGAGAGGCCATTGACATTCCAAAACATTTGATTGATTATTACTTTCCTGAATCGAAAAAAATCAATGATCACTTTTACTTTGAATATAAACCAGTCAAAGAATTGTTCTTGAGCGGATTAGCAGATGAAATCACAATTCCGATGTACCCGAAAGGTACTTATCATAAAAAAGAACTGGTGATTGAAGGGGAACGTCTCGGTCCATTGTATCTGAAAAAATTGAAGAAAAAAGCAGCCAACTTGCAATTGAAAGGATCGATTAATCCCATTTCAAAAGAAAGGCTTGAAGTAACCGCAATTGGTAGTGAGAAAAAGATATCGAAATTGGAAGAGTTCATAAATACTCAAGGCACCGCAAAGTCCAAAATTCATCAGGTGACCACCGCGGAATTCGAGGAATTTAAGGGCAGAAGCAGTATCGGTTTTGAAATAATAGAAAACGACTGAAACAAAAGCAAAAGAATCCCATCCAAGGGAAAACCCGGACAATTTGTATATATTGTCCGGGTTTCTTTATTCAGTAAACAGATACTTTTTTTAATGTTGAGCAGTACGTATATTATTTTCACTATTTTTTCCGGAAAGTTTATTCAGCATATAGTTATAATACTCACTTTTAACCAAGGCGATTTCACCCCAGGCACCTTCCACCCCAGGTGCATTGTTCGATTCAAAAAAGTATAGTTTTCCATTTTCATCAATGCCCAGGTCAATACCTAAGGAGCCTAATTCTTTATTGAACAATTTTTCCAATTTAGCGGGAAAGGTTTTTCCTACTTCATTGATGGAATTTTTGATCTCTTTCCATTGATCACCATAGTTTGCTTGAAGGAAAGGATCCAAATAACTAATACAGCCGCCCTGGGCAATATTAGACACAACTTTTTGTCCGGTACCTATCCGGATAAGATTGATGACAATTTCCCATTCACCTTTCCCATTTTTCTCTAAACGGATTCGGCAATCGAATGGATCTCCGTGTTTGGTTCTTGATGCGATATATTTTTGGTAAATATAATTCTTGGGAGCAAGATTTTTCTTATAAAATTTTTTCAATTTTCCTTTTGAAATCTTCTCCGAGTTATTACCATAACTTAAAATATATTTATTTTTCTCTTTTGCAAGCTTATAAATGCCTTGCCCTTTATGTCCCCTTTTAGGTTTCATGACAATCTGATTGTGATGTTTTAAAAATTTATAGAAGTCTTTAAAGTCAGAATCCTCAATTGTGGGGATCAATATATCGGCGAATTCCCCATCTTCCTTAAGTTTAGTATACATGTTACTTTTAGAAGATAATCTATCTGTTGTAAAGTAACTATGCTTTCTTAAAAATTTTATTTGTTCTTTATACTTGAAACTATAAACAGTAACATCCACAAACGGTGGTACGGGCACTTCTTTGGTGACCCATTTATTATCAACAAGTACTTTACCGTTTACTACGTTACGCTCCATATCAATATCTTTTGGATGAAAATAAACCAAATCAATTCCATGGTATTTAGTTGTTTTTGCTAATAATTTTACAAATTCTTTTGGCTTTTTAAATGTTCGCATATATCCGACTAGCATATCCACTGTCCTTTCTAGCTACATTTTTAAGGTTGCTGAGTAAATTATACAAAGGAAAATTCTAATAACAATAGATGTAATTGAATTATTATAAGACTGTTATTGGCATTTAATAAGAACAATATTCCCACCATTTCAGGTAAAAAAACAGGAATTAACTGTAAGGTTGTACAGGATAGGATACACTCATTTTGTGTGTTAATATAAAATTTATTAGTTTTAAAATTGCTTACCTCTAACTCTACATAGAAAAACAGGTGATTCAGATGAGAAATAATCAAAAGGAATGGCTTCCGCACCTACAAAGCTGCATGCCTGAAAAGTTGCCTTCTGGTAAAATCAGTATGTATACAATTGCTTTGGAAGGCTGGAGGAGAGGACTGAAATTAAAGTTATATAATGAATTATTCGAAGGTAAAATGGTGATCAATTATTCGCTTTCCAACAAGGAAAAAGAATGCCATTTTGCAGTTTCCAAGGGACCTGAAGTCACAGAAGAAACTAGGAAGATAAGCAGGAGTAAAACTAAAACGAAAAAATATTTAGAGCTGGCGAATATCCCTGTCGCTTCAGGTGCCAACTTCAATGATAAGAAAAGCGACGAAGAGATCATACGTTACGCAGATGAACTGGGCTACCCAGTTGTATTGAAACCTACTGATGGCAAGCTGGGAAAAGGAGTCATCGTCAATATTAGTGATGCCGATGAACTGAAGGACGCATTGACCTATGTACGTAAGAGATTAAAGCATGATGAGGTAATCCTTGAAAAATATGTCGAAGGCGATGAAGTACGGGTATATGTTCTGGATGGCAAAGTATTGGCAGCAATGAAAAGGATTCCGGCAAATATTATTGCAGATGGTAAACATTCAATTAAACAATTGATTATTAATAGAAATAAAGAGAGAAAAAGAAATCCAAACTTGAGAACCCGGCCGATAAAGATAGACAATGAAGTTAGAAAGTATATAAGAAAATCCGGATATGAAATGGACAGTATACCTGCTGTAAATGAACAAATTTTTCTAAGGAGAAACAGTAACTTATCTTCAGGAGGAGAGCCGATCGATGTTACGGATGAATTGACAGCATACATAAAAGGTATAGCCGTTAATACTACAAAGGCCATCCCGGGAATGGTCCAAGGTGGTGTGGATATGATTATAAATGGTGATACTGTCACGGTGATTGAAGTTAATTCCAAACCGGGGATCGGGGGGCACCTTTTTCCGGAGAAAGGCTGCGCCAAAAATATTCCAAAAGCAATCATCGATTACTATTTCCCTGAAACGATGAATAATGCTATACACCAGGAGATATATTTTGATTATCCTTTTTTTGCAGACACCCTCAGATCCGGTCAGGCTGAAGAAGTGATACTGCCGGAGCTGCCACGACATTTATCCGTGCAGGCATTTTCGGTTACTGGTAAAGTACAAAAGGTAGGCTACAGGCGTTGGGTACAGAGGAAAGCGATGAATTTAGAATTGAGTGGATTTGTAGAGAATAGAGCAGATGGATCTGTTTTCATTGTAGCTGCAGGTGATGAATCCAACATGTTTAACTTTGAAGCGGTTCTTAATTCAGAAAGCCCACGCCGGGCACAAGTGCAGGAAGTCTCAGGAAAGCCTTGGAGGAAACCTGTTCAATTAGGTTTTCAAGTGATAAAAGAAGAAATTTCAGAACAAAAAGCAGCTGAAAAAAACAGCATAATTAATAAGCAGAAGAAACAAATAAAACAATTACAACTTGATTTAGAGCAATTACAAAATCATCAAAGATACGACTCTGCCAGCAAGCTCTCTAAATTCATTTCACGTTTAGTAAAAAAATAAAATTAAGTTCCATATTGAAATGTGAGTTTCTACCCCAGGTAGAAACTCATTTTTTGTTGTTTTTTGACAAATAAAAGCACTAAAACTATTGAAAAGTTGGATTATCTGTCGATACTAGGAAAGTATTACTTTAATTTACAAGGGGGGTGAGTCTAAATTGAACAGAAGAAATGGGTTGATTCTATTAATCTTCTTTTTGTCTCTCTTCAACTTTAGTGCGATTACTGCAGGTGCAGAAGATAATGAAGGGCATGAGAAGAACAAAAAAGAGCAAACGGATGAGATCATCGATTCAACAGAAGACGGAGCAATAGATGAACCTGACGGTGATGATGAAGCGTTACAGGATGACCAATTACCTGAAGAGTTACTCGAAACACCATCGAAATATGAAAACGGAGACTATGGGAATCACATTAATGAGTTAAAGCAAGGCTTAACTGATCTAGGGTTTGGTGATTACCCAGAAGCACCAAACGAATACTATGGCGATTATACGAAAAAAATCGTAATAGATTTCCAAACCTACTATGACCTGGAGTCAAATGGAATCGCCGGGGAATCCACGTTGGAACTGATGGATGAGTTACTAACTTCACCATTGCAATTGGAGGGTGAAGGCAATGAAGTTGTTGACGTAAAAGAAGCTCTCGTTGAGTCAGGTTACCTTGATTCAGATGAACTGTCCGCGATTTTTGATGAAAAAGCAGAGCAAGCGGTACTTGACTTACAAGAAGAACATGAGTTGATCGTAAATGGTATCGTCGACTCTGTTACAAAGCAAAAGTTAGAAGAACTCACAGTGAAGAATGAGACAGAAGAACAAGAACCTGGAGAAGAGGAACCAGAACAAAAAGAATCCCTTCCTCCTCGTGAGGAGAATGATAACACCACAGAAGAGGAAAGCCAGTCAGATGAAGGAAATAATGAGAAAGACGTACTACAAGACGAACCTGTAAAAGAAGATGAATTTAAGGATAAACAGGAAGAAGCAGCATCTGAACAGGAAGATTCCAATGTCATGAAGAAAGGCACCACCTCTGAGGAAGTTGTGGACCTTAAACTTGCTCTTGAGAAGCTTGGATTCCAAGTATCCAATAATCTGACGGCCTACTTTGGCACCAAAACAGCTGAGACAGTGAAAAACTTCCAATCTTATTATGGTGTAACAGAGGATGAACCAGGAACCGCCGGAACAGCGACCTTGGCAAAAATGGAAGAAATTACGTCAACTTCTTTCCAACTTGGAGGCTATGATGAAGAAACAATTACCCTGAAAGAAAAATTAGATGAACTGGGTTATCGAATCTCCAATAATCCTACTACTTATTTCGGGAGCTCGACAGCACAAACGATAAAGAAATTTCAGGATGATCACGGCCTGGTAGTCAACGGAATTGCTGATCCGCTAACCTGGGATAAAATCAATTCCTTATTATCTGCTTCTAAAAATAAGAGCCTAAGCAGTTTTTCCATTCAGGCTGCAACCACAGAGACTTATTCTAAAGGTGACTACCACGAGGGTGTAATCCAATTGAAAGCTGATTTGGAGCAATTAGGTTTCCATGTATCCAATAATCCTACGACCTATTATGGATCTACTACAGAGAAAGTAGTGAAAGAGTTCCAGTCCTATTATGGGTTAGTTGCAGATGGTATTGCCGGGAGGATGACTTTCGGTAAAATTGACGCGATTTTGTCCAGTCCATTCCAGGTGGGAGGCTACAGCAGCCAGAATATCACCCTGAAAGAAAACCTTTCCAAAGTAGGCTTTCACACATCAAACAACCCTACCACCTATTATGGGGGTAAGACAGCAGATTCTGTGAGCAGCTTCCAAAGGAAATATGGATTAGTCATTAATGGTATAGCTGGTCCGGTCACAAGGGATAAAATTTCTCAGCTTGTAAGGGATTCCGGTAATAATGATTCTACAACACTATCTAAAGGTAACTATCATGATGATGTCATCGACTTGAAAGTGAAGCTTGAGAAATTAGGTTTCCATATATCGAATAATCCTACTACATACTATGGGGGTTCTACTGAAAGTACAGTAAAAGAATTTCAATCCTACTATCGAGTAACAGGAGATGCAGCCGGTGTAGCAGGTAAAAACACCTGGAATAAAATCAATGACATCTTATCGACCTATTTTCAGGTAGGGAAACGTAATAAAGATAACATCAGACTTAAAGAAGATTTGAATAGCCTTGGATTCAATGGAATTAAAGTTACCGATTTTTATGGTTCTTACACGAAAAAACGCGTAGAGGATTTTCAAAGACATTACAAGCTTCAGGTTAATGGGATTGCAGATGGACCAACTTTAGAAAAAGTCAATCAATTAAAGTCAAGCCCGTTAAGGAAAGGTCAATATCACAATGATGCTATCCAACTGAAAAAAGATCTTGCTGCGATAGGCTATAGTGTTTCATCTAATCCTACCAGCTATTTCGGCGACAAAACAGTAGCAGAGGTAAAGAGCTTTCAAAGAGCCTATGATCTTCCTGCCAGTGGCATTGCTGATACGTACACACTGAACAAACTGGCACAGGTTGTAAAAAATAATGTGATCAAGATATTCCTTGATCCAGGCCATGGTGGGCATGATGCAGGAGCAAGCTCATATGGTCTGAAAGAAAAAGATGTGGTTCTTGAGATAGCCCTTGCAACAGCAAACCATTTGCAGAATAACTATCAAGGCGTGGATGTCAATCTTTCACGGACGACTGACAAATTTATTCAGCTGGAAGAAAGGGCTCGATTGGCCAATAATTGGAATGCAGACTATTTTGTGAGCTTCCATACGAACGCTTTTAACGGTAAAACCGGAGGCTTTGAAACTTTCATCCATAATGGAAATGTTTCCAATGAAACAGTTAAAAGACAATCTGAAATTCATAGTTACTTGATAAATCGATTGAATGTAAATGAAAGAGGGAAAAAGTCAGCGGATTTCAGCGTTCTGCGGAACACTAAGATGTCAGCTATTCTTCTCGAATATATGTTCATTGATAATAAATTTGAGAATGATTTTTTACAGAAGTCTTATAACCGTCAATGGCTCGGTCAAATCACTGCAGAAGCTATCGCACAATCTTATAATTTGAAAAAAAGATGATTTAACAAAGAGAGAAAGCAGCTTGTATTCCAAAATTGGAACAGGTTGCTTTCTTCAGTTTTCACGAATGATAACTTTTTATATTACTATTATTTTCAGCAAGACCCTTGGTGATGGCTATAGGTTAGTAGAGCAAATACAGAGATTGGCAGTGCGCTCGGCAATAGAGTCGAAAGAAAAAAGCCTTACTTTAAATCTGATAGAAATTCATTATTAATTGTAAATGAAAGTAAAAAATTGCGGTAAATTTTGTAATAATATGCAATATTATCTTGAAAAATGACACATTTTGACCGATACTAATAAAGTATTTAAATAAATTTAAGGAGGTGAAACTAAAGTGAAGATCAGAAATCTACTATTATTAGTACTATTATTTTCTCTGTTCCACTTTAGTCCACTCGTAGCAACAGCAACCGTAGGTGAAAACTCTGAGGATGCAGAAAGAGAAGAAGTAGAATCAGAGGTAGAGGAAACTGAATCTGCTGATGAGGCGGAAGAGGAGCCTTCGGATACTGAAGAAGTCACTGAAGAACAGATAGATACAGAGGATGCTTCAAAAGAAGAAAAAACAGAGCAGTCCGCTGAAAGTGATGAAACTACGGAGAATGAAGTTTTAAAAGAGGAGGAAGCGACAGAAGAACCTTCTGAATCTGGAGAAGGGGAAGAAGCAACAGAAGAACCTTCTGAATCTGGAGAAGAGGAAGAAGCAACAAAAGAACCTTCTGAATCTGAAGAAGTGGAAGAACCTGAGAAAGTAGAAGAGCAATCAGACACTGAAGAAGATACAGTCGATGAAGCTACAAAGAAATTGATAGAGTCCGGTGAGTACAAGGACGACCTCCAGCCCGAGACGCAAAAAATGGGTTTGATGTCTATCAATGCAGTTTATCAGTATGGTGACAACGGAGAACACGTAGTGGAACTTAAAAAAAACCTGACCAAATTAGGGTTTGGTAAGTTTCCGCCAGAGCCGACAATATATTATGGGGATGTAACGGAAGGTGTAGTCAAGGATTTTCAACGCTATTATGGACTGACTGTAGATGGCATTGCCGGCCCTAACACGTTGACATTGATTGAAGAGATACTTGCTAGTCCATTCCAGGTCGGTGGTTATGATGAACGCAATATTACATTGAAAGAAGATCTGGAGACGGTGGGATACTCAGTATCCAATAATCCGACTACTTATTACGGGACATCCACTGAAGCTACAGTGAGAGAATTTCAGGCGGATAATAATCTTGTAGTTAATGGCATTGCTGATCCCATAACAAGGAACAAGCTGGAAGAGCTAGTGATCCAACATACAGATCCGACTTTACATAATGGAGTATATAGTGATGAAGTCATCGATTTGAAGGTTAACTTGGATAAATTAGGGTTTCACGTTTCTAACAACCCAACCACTTACTTTGGTCCTTCTACTGCACAAAAAGTAAAGGAATTCCAGGAATATTATGGAGTAAGTGGAGATGAGGCAGGAGTAGCTGGTGAAGCTACACTTTCTTATATTGATGAACTTTTAGCAAGCCCATTCCAATCAGGTTATTATCATGAACAGACAATCAAATTGAAGGAAGATCTGGCTAAACTCGGTTATGTTGTTTCTAGCAATCCAACGACCTACTATGGTGATTCAACGACCCAGTCAGTCAGAGAATTCCAGAATGAAAATGGTCTGGTGGTGAATGGTATTGCTGACCCCGTTACATGGAACAAGTTGGAATCTTTAGCGTATGGTGACTTATATAATGGAGTTTACCGGGATGATGTTATTGATTTGAAAGTCAAGTTGGACCGTCTCGGATTCCATGTATCTAGTAATCCAACTACCTATTTCGGCCCTTCAACTGAAAAGGTTGTAATAGACTTTCAAAATTATTACGGAGTAAGTGGCGATACAGCAGGAGTAGCAGGTGAGGCTACACTTGGTAAGATAGAGGAACTTTTAGCAAGTCCATTTCAATCAGGCAAGCGTCATGAAAGAACAATCACATTGAAAGAAGATCTTGCTAAAGTTGGCATTCAGGTTTCCAATAACCCGACCACTTACTATGGCTCATCGACAGAGCAGGCGGTGAAAGATTTTCAAGCTGCACATGACCTCGTTGTAAATGGAATTGCAGATCCGGTTACGTGGAGTAAATTGGAAGAACTCGCTAACGGTCCTATGTATAACGGACTCTATCGGGAAGATGTTATTGATTTGAAAATCAACTTGGAAAAGCTGGGTTTCCATGTGTCTAATAATCCAACCAATTACTTCGGCCCCTCCACTGAAAAAGTGGTGAAAGATTTTCAGGCTTATTATGGAGTGGAAGAAGACAGCTCAGGAGTAGCCGGAGATGCTACACTGAAACAAATTGATCAGATTCTATCAAGTCCTTTCCGTGTAGGGGAAAGCAGCAGCGAAACGATCATCCTGAAAGAAAATCTGAACCGACTTGGATTTGGTAACATTCAGGTCACAGAACACTATGGTGAATTAACCGAAGAGAAAGTAAAAGACTTTCAGAAATATTATGGATTAGTAGTCAATGGTATCGCAGATGAACCGACCCAAAGTAAAATTGAGGATATCCTCGCAAGTCCTTTACAGGTCGGTAGTTATCACGAAGATGCAGTTGAACTGAAGGAAGATTTAGCCAAGTTAGGGTATAAGGTGTCGAATAATCCTACAAACTACTTCGGCCCTTCAACAGAAGATCAAGTCCGTGCTTTCCAGCGTGATAATAGCTTGCCTGTAAGCGGTATAGCAGAAGAGACGACACTAGAAGCAATTGCTACAGCCTTAGAGGATCGCGAAATTATTACGCACACAACGTTTGATGTAACGATGGAAGAAGCTCTGGAAGTTCAGATGAACCAGTTGCAGCAGACCGATAAGTATCGGAATGATCCCGCTTATATCCATGCTGATTATGTAGATGTCACAGAATTTGACGCCATTTCTGGAAGTAGAGTAAATGTAAGAACAGCACCTGAGCTTGATTCCTCTACGATCGCCTATATGCTTACTCAGGGAACTATCGTAGAAATTAAACGTGAAGTCGAGGGTGATGCGGTCGATGGCGATACTACATGGTATGAGCTGACATATAAGGGTGAAACGTTATACGCGCATACCTCCTTAGTAGACGAGGATCTTACAATCGCTAAGACAACGGCAGCCTTGAATGTAAGAGCTGCTAAGAGTTCTTCCAGCCACATTTATGGTGTATTAAAGGATGGCGAAACAGTCAATATTGTCAATACAGATGAGAACTGGTACGAAATCACATACGGTACTTGGAGAAATCCTACCAGTAGTGAAGTCGAGTTTTATTTGAATCCAAATAATAACGATATGTTCCAGCATCTCGAGCTTTCAACAAGTGTCTCAGTGGACGCGTCACAGTTAAATAACGTTCTTGATGGCAAAGGCATTCTATCAGGACAAGGACTAGCGTTCATTGAAGCTGGAGACAGACACAGAATTAATGAAATTTACCTTATTTCCCATGCCTTGCTCGAAACAGGTCACGGAACTTCAGCTCTAGCTACTGGAATTGAAGTAGGGATTGATGAGAATGATAATGCAGTATTGGTGACAACAAGCAATCGGGATAGCCTTTCCGGCATCGAAACCGTGTACAACATGTTTGGTGTCGGAGCTATTGATGGTGATGCACACCGTGCAGGAGCTGTCAGGGCTTATGAGGAAGAGTGGTTTACTCCTGGAGACGCAATCATCGGAGGAGCCAAATTCATTGGCAGCCGTTATGTTCATAATGACTTTAAACAGGACACTCTTTATAAAATGCGTTGGAATCCAGCTAATCCTGGATACCCGCAATATGCTACAGATATAGCTTGGGCAACCAAACAAGTGGCAAAAATCAAGGACATGTACAGTCTTCTCAATAACCCATTGCTAAAATTCAATATAGTTGAATACAAGTAAAAAAATCCAGCCCCTTTGCCAGGGGCTGGATTTTTTGTATATATTTTCTACTGTAATTAAAAATTCACGACAATTCATTTACATAAGTTGAACGATAACAAACTGGTGGTATAATTACATCACTTCGTAAAAAAATAATAAAAAAAGAGGTAATTTTATATGCTTGTTGGTTTTATGCGAAATGCCAAGAACCCTGCAATTATGGCCAGGATAATTGCTATCATGTGCCGTTATTATGACATGGAACTTATTTATATCAAGCCGGAAGATGTCGACATGGATAATCAAACGGTCAAAGGAAAAATGTACATCAAGAACAGGTGGGTCAATGTGGAGAAAGAACTCCCTCCTATCATTGATATTTCAGCCTACTGTTTTAAAAGAAAAAACAGGACTATATTGAACTATCTGAGAGAGCATACGTTCCTGACATACGACCGGAAAAATGCTTTGAATAAAGAAAGACTGCAAAGAGAACTGGTTAAAGATAAGGAATTCGCACATCTGGTCATCCCGACTGCCAAAGCGAAAACATTCGAAGACGTGGAAAATTTCCTAAAGAAATATACAACGATTGTAATGAAGCCCATTCACGGAGAAAAGGGAAAAGGAGTTTACATTTTAAAGAGAGAAGGAGAAGACTATATACTCGGTTATCAGAAGAAAGAGGAAAAGTTTAATCGGGCAGAGTTAGAAACTCGTTATTATTCTATAGTTGGACAGAAGAAATATATTATTCAGAAGTATATCAGTTCCCGAACGATAAATGGAGATCCTTTCGATTGCAGGATCCATGTTCAAAAGGATGGTAAAGGTAAGTGGTCGATTGCTAAAAAGTATATTAGGATAGGAATCGGTCAAAAGGTAATGTCTAACGTCAATCAAGGTGGAGGAATCAGTGAGACAAAACCATTTTTGCAAGCTAACTTTGGTGAGCATTGGAAAGAAATCGAGGAGAAACTGAATGTTCTAGCGAAAACTCTGCCTTACAAAATGGAAGAATTAAAAAATGCGCCTACCATGGCACTCGGTTTAGACGTAGCCATTGATAAAAACGGAGATTTATATTTATTTGAGACAAATGGTGCTCCTGCAACAGGTGCGCTGTTGGCACAGTCAGCTTTATTGAGTACAAAATATTATCAATATGTCAGGAAACATAAGCTGCCTTTGGGTGCTAAAAATACAACAAATTCATACGTAAAAACCAAGACTGAATATGAACGGGAAATAGCAGAGTTGAAGCAGGAAAATCAAAAATTAAAAAAAGAATATCAAGCCATTAAAGAAAGCACATCCTGGCGAGTGACCGCCCCTCTACGCAAAGTCAGTCAACTGTTGAAGAAAAAGTAAGTTAAAGTAGGCAGCCAAATCTCCGTGGAGGGAATTGGGTGTTTTCCGTTAATTGTGTTTTGCTTGATCCTCAGGAACCTCCTAAAGCTGGTATTTTCTGGTGACTCTTCATATCATATTGACTGTCCCATTGAATTCTTTTACACTGAACGGTGATAAAATGTCGAAAATTGTCGAATTATATAGAAGAATTCAGTGGAAGAGGTGTTTAATATGGCGACGGAAGGCAGATATTTATATCAAAATCCTGCAACCTATCAAGCTAATGAAGCAGTGATAGACCCAGACTCTTCCTATCTTTTAAAAGAAGGTATGAGTCATATGGACCTGGTAGATGTGAAAATGAAATTGAACTGGCTCGGTTATGGACAAAGTAAAATAACTACTAAATTTGGCCCTTATTTTAAGGAACAAGTGATGAAATTCCAGGAAGATTATGGATTAGCAAGTACTGGAATGGTTGATTATCGCACCAAGAGAAAAATAAGTGAAGCATTTTCCATAGCATTTCGCCCTGATAGTAAGTTTAAAAGAGTTCGTCGATTCAAATCTGCGCTAGAGAGACTTGGGTTTGGAGAGATTTCAAGTAACGAACAACTAAAAAGGTGTTTGATGGATTTTCAAGTACACTATCAACTAAAAGTAACTGGGTCTTTGGATTTGGCAACTTTCTCTAAAATGAATAAAATTCTTTCAACTTCCTTCCAGGCTGGGGAAGAGCACCAAGATATCATTTCATTAAAGAGTAAGTTGACTTCTTTAGGTTATGGACGGATTAAATTAACACCTAAATTCGGTAAACGGACGGAACGAATGGTGAAGAAATTCCAACAAGATTATGGGTTGCTTGTAAGCGGAATTGCCGATGAACTAACTATGGAGAAGCTGAATACTGCGCAAAGAATCAAAGAAAAGGTGACGTACAGCAGGTATGAGTTCTCTTTTAACGAGATTCTTGAGGAACAGCACATAGATGGTGCAGAAATTGGCGATCATCCGATTATGCTTAATCCGAATAACTTTGTTAATGATGAAAAGATGAAATTTCTCTTTACTGATTTATTTCGTCCTAATGTAACGTCTGCTAATGAGCTTAATAATCTGCTGGTCGGTAAAGGTAATCTGGAAGGACAGGGACAGGTAATTAGTGATATAGCGAATGAGTGGGGTATTAATGAACTTTTTCTGTTGTCCCGTATAATTGGTGATAAACATGAAAGCCTTATTCAAGGAAAAGTCGACCCGAAAATTACGATTAACCGTATCGCAAAAAAAATGATGGACGAATTTGGTCCCTTAAATAATACACTGTATAAAGCTTACTTCAATCCCGATAGTTTCCAAGCGATGGAGAAAAAAGTAAACAGTGATGCTGAGCGGATTACCGGTCTTCTTGACGACCTTTATGAGACTTACCAGGCAATGGATTCCTATACCTTACACCTTGAAATACCTGTATTCAAAGATCGTCCCGTAGAAAAATATATTCGTGGATAAACAAAAAAACGTCCAACCTGCAAAATAGCAGGTTGGACGTTTTTTGTTTAATAGCTGGCAGATTCCACTGTGTTTTCGTTACCTGGTTCTGCGTATTCATCATTGGAACTATTCTCGGCTACTGGATTACTGATTTCCAGGTGTTGCTGCAATAGGGACTTGGTCTCTGTCAATGCCTGCTGATCAAGCGCCCAGTAATAGGTGCTGCCTGGCTGATGATCGTACCCTTGAAGGGTGTGGGTGTTGATATCCAGGTTCGTTCCTTTTGAACCGTAAGAGATGAATGTTTTCATATCACTGAACGTCATATTGGTTGTCATGTTGTCACCGACAGCTGTCAATACATCATCGTAGTTAAGAAGGGAATTAACAGAAGCAGCTTTTTTGATGACAGCGCTCATGATTTCTTGCTGGCGCTTGCCTCGTTCGATATCGTTATCGAGCTTTCGGGTACGAGCTAAAGCAAGTGCTTCTTCTCCGTTCACTTTTTGGTTACCTTCATATAAATGAATGGCATCCCGTTTATCCATGGAATTGGATTCTTTGAATTCGTATGGGACGTCAACTGTGATTCCATTCAATGCATCGACGACATCGACGAAAGCGTGGAAGTTTACTTTTGCATAGTAATCAACGGGAATATCGAGCAGATTCTCGACTGTTTCAATCGTTGCAGTCGGGCCGCCATAGGCATGAGCATGGTTGATTTTATCTTCGCGTCCTATTTCTGGAATGTAGACAAGTGAGTCACGTGGAATGCTTAGCAGGTTGACACTTTTCTCATCCTTATTGAAAGTGGCAAGCATCAGGGAATCAGTACGGGCACTGCCGGCGTTGTCCCGATGGTCATTGGAGTCGACACCCATGATCAAGATGGACACATTGTCAATCTCGGGATTGACCTCCGCATCACGCAACGGGGATTTTTCCCGTTCTTCTTCGACGTAGGAATCAGAAAATACCGTTTCTGCTTTGAAATACAAGTACCCGGCATATCCAGCGACAGCGAAAAGTGCCAGGAATGGAATGAGGACAAAAAATGCTCGCTTCCTAAGTTTCCGTTTTTTTCTGCGCATGATCCGGGAAGGTGCAGCAGTCTTTTTAGTCATTAAGATTACCCCTTTTATTTATAACATCCGGTTTGGTTTGCCGGTAAATCTATCAAAAAACATCACTCCATATTTTACTATGATTCGACATAATAGTAAATCACATTCAGGCATAAAGTGGAAAAAAACTAGATAGTGAGATTTGTGAACTAACTGGGGAATTTAGTCCATGATATTTTTATGCAAATAAGAGAGAAATAGTCTTCTTATGCCACAAAAAAATTCCGGACTGAGAAGCCGGAATTTTTTAATAGGAATCTGGTTGGTTTTCTTCTTTGGAAGCATAATCGGTGATTTCCTGACTATCCTCTATTTCCAGGTGTGACCTTAAGGTGCTTGCGACTTCCTGTCTGCTTTCATCTCTAACGTAATAATACCAGGCACCACTTTGGCTGTACCCGCCTGAACCATCCAAATTGATTGTTTCCATTTCCACGTTTTGATCCAAGCCATAAGAAAGGAATCCTCTCATTTCAGGGAAGGTAAGATTGGTGCTCATATTATCGCCAACCGCTCCAAAGACATCATCTATTTTTAAAACGGATTCAGCGGACGTCGCTTTCTTAGCGATGGTCATCAATAGTTCCTGCTGGCGTTTTCCTCGTGCCACATCGCTGTCATGTTTCCGTGTCCTGGCAAGGGCTAGTGCTTCTTCACCGTTCAGGTGCTGATATCCTTCTGTTAAGTGAATGGATTCTTTTTCGTCGTCAGAATTAGATTCTTTGAATTCATAGGGAATATCATACTTAATACCACCGACAGCATCGACGACATCGACAAAGGCATTGAAATCCATCCGGACATAATAATCGACGGGCACCTGCAAGAATTCTTCGACGGTTTCAATTGCTGCCCGGGCGCCGCCATAGGCATGGGCATGGTTTATCTTTGTGTTGTAACCTACTTCCGGAACATAGACATACGAATCCCTTGGAATGCTAAGCAACTTAACATTGTTCTCTTCCTGATTGAATGTAGCGAGCAGGAGGGCATCGGATCTCGTGTCTTCTTCATCACGGTGTTCACTATCATCAACCCCGATGAATAGAATCGAAACATTATCTTCCACCGGATCGACCGGTTTTTCCCTCATATCCGATTGATCCTTATCGCGTCCCGTTTCTTCGTAGGACCCGCTTACCATATCGGAAGTAGATTTATATAGGTAGAAAGCATAACCTCCACCAATACCGGCGAGAAATAGCAACACGATCCCAATCGTTAAAAATATTTTCTTTACGGAACCTTTTGATTTTCGGCGAGTTCTACGCATGATAAATCTCCTCATGGTTGAAAGTTGTGGGTTTTAGTGACTGTACGCTTGAAGTGTGGTTATAGGGGAGCGCTCAAAGAAATGGTGCTTTCTTAATAATCCTTACCCCTTTTTACCTAGGGCTACTCATCTAAAAAGAACAAAAGCCGACACATGGAAGAAAGTGTATCATAAATTGTTGAAAGAGGCAGACCCTTTAACACCCATAATATGTATCTATTCAGGTCAAAACGTGCTAATTCTATGGTAGGGGCGGAATGGCTCGTTTTATTTATTTTTCGTAACATTTTGTAATAGTGGTGAAATGGCTGTCAGAGTACGATAGTTTAATAGATAACGAACAAGGAAGTTTGTCGAATCTTGAAACAGGGAGGAATCATCGTTTGTTTTACAAGAATCTGTTTGTCGGTCTATTTGCATTTTTAGTCGTTTTTTCTGGAGGAATGGGGTTGAAAGAGGATACAGCATCCGCTTCGCAGGTTAACCCTGACACTGCGTATTCCTATGACGTATTGACAAAAGACATCCAAGCACTAGCGGATCGTTATCCAAACGCGATCACCTATCAATCGATTGGAACTTCTCCATATGGGAGAGAAATTTGGGCCGTGAAAGTAGGAAGCGGGGAGCAGAATATACTCGTCAACGGTTCCCATCATGCCAGGGAGTGGCTGACATCAACTTTAAATATGAAAATGGTAGAGGAGTACGCGAAGGCTTATACGAATAACACTACCATTAATGGATTCCAGGTGCGGACGCTGCTTGACGATGTAGCGATCTGGTTTGTTCCAATGGTGAACCCGGATGGGGTGACGCTGCAGCAGCAAGGGTTAGGAGCGTTCCCTTCCTCAGTGCATAATGATCTAAAAGCTATGAATGATGGAAGCTCTGACTTTACCCGCTGGAAAGCGAATGCCAAAGGGGAGGACTTGAATCGTCAATATCCTGCGGACTGGGAGAACATTAAACATAGCAGTGGAAAACCATACTATAAAGATTTCAAAGGTTACTATCCAATGCAGGCAGTTGAATCCCAACACCTTGCCAGTTTCACTTACGAAACCGGACCTCGCTCAACAATCGCTTATCATTCTGCCGGAGAGATCATTTACTGGTATTTCAACCAGGACGGGAAACAATACGACCGGGATAATAAGGTTGTAGACAACATTGGATTGATAACAGGCTACCAGCCAGTTAGCCCAGAGCCAAACCCTTCAGGTGGTGGCTATACCGACTGGTTCGTCGATGAGTTCAAGCGAACCGGGCTGACGATTGAAATCGGTGCTTATCCAGGCGAGCGGCACCTGCCAACGAGCGCATTCGAACAAATATGGAACAAAAACAAAATTGTACCACTACGAATGGCAGAAAACGCCAGATAAAACAATGCACCCCGGAGCCCTCCAGATTTTGGAGGGCTCCGGGGTGAAACAAGAAATACCCCAGGTCATCCAGAAATTGGAGGACCTGGGGTGTTTCAGTACAATATTATTCTGGTAGAATTACAATCGCGTCTCCTACTGGTCTTTCTCCGGAAGCATCAGAAGGCTGGTTGACGAGCTCATCCCCAATTGCCATCGCCGTCGATCCGCCGCCGTCGAGATTCATGGCTTCAACGGCTCCCAGGCTCTTCATCAGCTCGGCACTTTCCAAAAAGTTTACGCCGATGCTATTGTCAGCACGACCGTCTACAGTAACAAACAAAAGGTTGCCGTTTTCCTTGATACCGGCAAGCGTCCGAGGGTGTCGCTTGATAGCAAAGTTATACAGGAAGTCTGTACTCCAATAAAATCCCTCATCAGCGGCAGGTATCGTCAATTCACCGTTTTCAATCAGGCGTGGGCCGCCATTTACAAAACTATTTATCGCATCATCCGTTGATTCTTCTCCATCTACCAATAAACTTTCCTCAACATCCAGCTTGGATCTTGGCTGGGCATGTTCTCTAAGCCACTCGGCGTGTGAGCCAGTTGCAGCAAGTACGGCACCATCTATCGGGATGTGTCCGCCTTGTTTTCTGATCTCCCAAACCTCGCCGTCCGGGTCTAAGACAACTTCCAGGCCATCACCAGCTGGTGTTTCATTGCCAAATACAGGCTTGAACAAAATCAACTCGCTGTCATCGGTGCAGGTGACATCATGGCGCGATTCTTCTGTTGGTTCATCACCGCCGGTACCGCCGCAACTGCGGATCAATCCAGGTTCCCGGTTGATGCCGTCTAAATAAGTGGATGCTCCGTCGGATGACTTAACCATCAGTTCCGTTTCCACTTCCGCGATATCTGCACCCGACTCGGAAAAAATCAGACTGGTGCGGTCGCTGACAGACTCACTGACGAGCTCGCCATCAACAACAGAAACGCCGGCCAGGTCTCCCGGTGTCCCGTCACGGGAACCGACGACAAAGTACCCGCCGTTGATAGCGGCCAGTGCTCCAGTTCGTTCGGAAATCTCGGTTACTCTTTCTTTCCCCTCGACTTCTCCTTGAGAGAGTTCAGAGGTAATCGTACCGTCAAAGACATCCGGATCGACTTCCAAAATGTTCACTGCCCAGGGGCCGTTTGTCTTTGTTCCATCAAAAGCAGTAAATTGCGTGCTTGCGCTTGTATAACCGTCCCCTTCTAACGATGTCTCTAATTGATGGGCCTCCTCACTCGTTTCAAATTCTCCGACACGTACAAGGTAAGCGATCCGGTTTTCATCGATATCGTTATACTTGTGGTCTTTAATTTCGGTGACATTGGGCTTATAACCATCTGCCTTCAACTGGTCGACAAGTCCTTTGCTCTCTTCCCTGGTTTCAACAAGGTCGACATGGACAGTATATACGGCCTGTTTTGCTTCATGCCCGCGCTCCATATGTGTGTAAGTAACTCCAGGAGCAATTTCTTTCGTTTCTCTTGTTTCCTCAAGACCTGCATGACCTAACTTCAGCTTTCCGTTTAGTGATGACTGTGCTGACGTAGAGTTCCCGGCGAAATCTCCGCCAATCATCATAAGAACCAGTCCTATGATGAGGGTCAATAAAGACAAACGTTTTCTGTTCACTTTACACAGCTCCCTTTTTATAATGTTGGTAATTCTACATTAACTAGTTAAATATCTAAAGAACAGATTCCTATGGAAAATCGTAAATAGGTAAGAATGTACCAACAAAATCAGACAAAAAGCCTTAAGGAAGAGAAGCACACCCCAGGTCCTCCAGATATTGGAGGACCTGGGGTGTGGTGAGTAATATTTCCTAAAAGTTATTTTTTGGTTATGTGGGTTTAAGATTAATAGAAACCAGACGATATCAATTAAGGAAAGTAACATAATCAAGCTAGTTACAAATAAGTCATAGGAATTAGATTGGAAGTTTTGAAAAAAATAACAAAATTTGTCGATAGTCTGTGATATAATAGTGCTAGTTTGTTTTCAAAAAATCACCAAGAAAGATGGGGGACACGTTAGATGGAAGAAACAATTTCCTTGAAAGAGATTGCTGAAGTCCTGAAAAAGCGCTTTTTACTTATTGTTGCTACTACAGCAGGTGCAGTTGTACTTGCTGCTCTTATAAGCTTCTTTTTCCTGACACCGACTTATGAAGCAACCTCGCAGTTTATCGTCAATCAGAATGAGAGTCAGCGGAGCGAAGAGTTCAGTGTTAATGATATTCGGACAAATGTCGAACTTATAAATACATATAATGTTGTAATTAAGAGTCCGAGAATTCTCGATGAAGTTATTGAAGAAATGAACCTTAACATGACAGCAGGAGAACTTAGAAATAAATTGAGTGTTTCCAGCGAACAGAATTCACAGGTCGTAACCGTAACCGTCACCGATCAGAATTATGAACGCGCCGCCATGCTGGCAAACACGACTGTTGAAGTATTTCAGGATGAAATTCCAAGCCTGATGAATGTAGACAACGTAAACGTCCTTTCAGGAGCGGAATTGAATGCTGAAGCCACTCAAGTAAGTCCAAAGCCAATGCTTAATATAGCAATTGCCCTAGTGCTGGGAATGATGGTAGGTGTAGGTATCGCATTCCTGCTTGAGTATATGGATAACTCAATCAAAACGGAGAAGGATTTGGAAGAAAAACTGGGCATTCCAGTAATGGGTATCGTCACCCACATCGGAGATGAAGAAATCAAGCGAGCTGCTGAGCGTCCAGGTGCTACCTCGCTTCGTGCGAAAGGAGGACGAATCAACTATGCGTCGCAGCAAAAAGAATCTATCTAACAACAAAGCACGTACATTAATTACAAAGATGAATCCACGTTCTCCGATTTCTGAACAATATCGTACGATCCGAACAAACTTGCAATTTGCTTCTGTTGATAAAGATTTAAGTAGTATGATGGTTACTTCAGCTGGACCTTCAGAAGGGAAGTCATTGACGACTGCTAACCTTGCTGTCACGTTCGCCCAGCAGGAGAAAAAGGTATTGTTGATTGATGCTGATTTGCGAAAACCTACCCTTCATTATACGTTCCGCTTAGATAACAGTCTTGGACTAAGCAGTGTATTGATAGGAGACCAAAGCATCGAGCAGGTTGTCCGGAAAAGTGATCTGGATAATTTGCATCTCATCCCTTCTGGTCCTATCCCACCGAATCCGTCCGAATTATTAGGATCTAAAGCGATGGAGAAATTCCTTGCTACCGCGAAAAACTTTTATGACATGGTCATATTCGATACGCCCCCAGTCTTAGCTGTTACAGATGGTCAGATACTATCGCGTATCTGCGACGGGGTTCTATTGGTCACACGGAGTAAGCAAACAGAAGTTGAGGCTGGGAATAAGGCAGTCGATTTGCTAAAACAAGTAGACGCCAACTTATTAGGCGCCGTCTTAAATGACGTAGAAGCAAAGCATTCCAACTATTATTATTATTACGGTTCATAAAAAGAAAGACCCTGCTCTTTTAACCGAAAGAGCGGGGTCTTTCTTTTTGAATAGACAAGTAACGACAATATTTACCTCTTTCTAAAAACTGCTATTCTGCTATACTGTATTAAATCAAGCCTAATTTTGTAAAAGAAGGTTTGAAGTGAGCGAGATTAGGAGAAAGATAGGTGAGGTGAGAGATATGATCGATATCCATTGCCACATACTCCCAGGTGTAGATGACGGAGCACAAACAATGGAAGACAGCATTATTATGGCGGAAGAAGCCTTGGATCAAGGGATTGATACGATTATCGCGACTCCCCATCACTTGAATGGTAAGTATGAGAATCCGCGTTTATCTATTCTTCATAAAGTTTTAGAATTGAATGAAGCTCTGCAGCAGGCAGGAATAGAAGTTACTATCCTTCCAGGACAGGAAATTCGAATCAATGGTGATATGATTACCGGGCTGGAACAAGAAGAAATACTGCCGCTTAATGTGGACAGTACATATGTCTTTGTCGAACTCCCTTCTGATCAAGTCCCTCAATATACAAAGCAGATGTTATTTGATATTCAGCGGGCGGGTTATAAGCCAATCATTGTCCATCCGGAGCGTAACAAAAAATTAATCGAAGACCCTGACTTGCTCTACCACTTTGTAAAGGGCGGCGCTTATACACAGGTTACAGCAGGAAGTGTAGCAGGAAAGTTCGGAAAAAATATTCAGAAGTTCACGCATCAGTTAATTCAGGCGAACCAGGCACACTTGATTGCTTCCGATGCTCATAATACAGCAGGAAGAAGTTTCTTTATGAAAGAAGCGCATCAAGAGATCCGGAAGAAATACGGGTCGTCATCCAATTATTACTTCATGGAAAATGCCTACTATGTTACACAGGGAGAAGTATTGGCGGCTGAACCGCCAGAGCGCATCAAGCAAAAGAAGTTTCTTGGTTTGTTCTAATAGATGTAAAATTTTATACCTATAAAAATAGCTCGTTAGCCATCGAGGGAGTTACTTTAAGGCTGGCGAGCTATTTTTATGAACAAAAAACGAAAGTTCGACATGTGTAAGCGTTTTATAGGGGTAATTAATGAAGAAAATATAAAATCTTGTAAAATACCCTACAAATTATTGGAAGGAGTTGCTATAATACGGAATAGATGTATAAGAGAAACATATTTTTATAGGATTCGTTTTCAGAAGGGAGATATACATAACGTGATTGACATCCATTGCCACATTCTCCCCGGATTGGATGATGGGGCTAAGACAATCGAAGACAGCCTGGCGATGGCGAGACAAGCCGTCGATGAAGGAATCGATACCATCATCGCAACCCCGCATCATCGAAATGGAAAATATGATAATGATCGACAAACGGTTTTAAAAGCAGTACAGCATCTAAACGAAGAACTAAATCTAGCTGACATCCCACTAATCATTCTTCCAGGACAAGAAACACGTATTCATGGTGACTTCCTATCAGGAGTAGAAGAAGCAACGATCCTGCCACTCAATGAATCTAGCAATTATATATTCGTAGAATTACCTTCCGATCAAGTACCGCGCTATACCAAACAAATGCTTTTCGACTTGCAGGTGAAAGGTTATAAACCAATCATCGTGCACCCGGAGCGGAATGCGCGTCTGATCCAGGAACCGGACTTACTATATCAGTTCGTCCAAAACGGAGCCTACACGCAAGTAACAGCAGCAAGTATGGCAGGCCGGTTCGGAAAAAACATACAGAAATTCACGCAGCAAATGATCGAAGCCAACCTGACACACCTGATTGCATCCGATGCACACAACACCACGACCCGAGGGTTCTGTGTACAGCATGCATATCAGGAAATCGAGGAAAACTATGGGCTATCCATGGTTTATTATTTTGTGGAAAATGCGAAATTTGTTGCAGAAGGGCAAATAATGGACGCCCAACCACCGGAGCAGATTAAAAAGAAGAGAAAGCTATTCGGAATATTCGGATAATCAAAAAAGAAGTTGCGAGGACAGAAAGGGTGAGTAAGTTTGACGTATAGTAAACGGTTGGCATTGTTGATAGTGATTGATTCGATTATAGTATCGTTCTCAATCTTCATGTCGCACTTTTTCTTGAACCCATACGTCCAGGTATTTGATACAAGGATGCTTGTAGCAGCTATTACGCTATTATTAACACATCATGTCTTTTCCTACATACTTGATTTGTACAAAAAAGTGTGGCGCTATGCCAGTTTGGAAGAATTAATTGGTATCTTTATTGCCGTGACTGGTTCGATTATCGTAACAGCAGTCGAACAGAAAGTTATCTATGGTAATGTCTATGAACGTGCACTTACCGTCACGTGGATGTTACATATCATCTTAATCGGTGGTGTCCGGTTCGCCTGGCGTTATTATACGACCTATGGCTTGACACTGGCACCAAGACGTAAACGGATTAAGCAGGCACAAGCGAATACGGATCAAAAGCGGACATTGATCGTCGGTGCTGGATCTGCAGGACAGATGCTGGCCCGCCAAATGAAAGGAAATGGTGATCACAACTTTAATGTCGTCGGGTTTGTGGATGATAATTTCACCCTTCACCACCTTACCATTAACGGCATTCCGGTATTGGGAAGTACGAAAGACTTAGCGCAGATTGTGGATAAGAAAGCCGCTAACCATATTGTGATTGCGATGCCATCGGTGGAAAGGGATCGTGTCAAAGACGTCATCACTGTAGCACAACAAGTCGTGCCAAGTGTGCAAACGTTACCGATGATTGAAGACATTGCGCTTGGAAATGTTTCCGTCAGTCAAATCCGTGATGTTTCGATTGAAGATTTGCTTGGCCGTGAGCCGGTGGAACTCGATATCGAGTCTATTTCCAATGAAATAAAAGGACAGACCGTGCTGGTTACAGGGGCAGGCGGATCAATTGGTTCAGAGATCTGCCGACAGCTCGTTAAGTTCGCTCCAGAAAAATTGATTTTATTAGGTCATGGAGAAAATAGTATTTATTCCATCCATATGGAATTAAAGCAACTCCACATCGACACGGAACTTATTCCGGTTATCGCCGATATTCAAGATCGCGACCGGATGTTCCAGGTCGTCAACGATTATAAGCCTACTTATATATATCATGCAGCAGCCCATAAGCACGTACCGTTGATGGAAGCCAATCCGAAAGAAGCGGTTAAGAATAACGTCCTTGGTACGAAAAATGTTGCCGAAGCGGCTGATACTGCCGGTGTTAAAACATTCGTATTAGTATCGTCGGATAAGGCGGTCAACCCGACAAATGTAATGGGGTCAACAAAACGAATTGCCGAAATGGTCATTCAGCAATTAGCGCAAACTAGTAAAACGAACTTTGTTGCAGTACGGTTTGGAAATGTGCTTGGCAGCCGTGGAAGTGTAATTCCACTGTTCAAAAAACAGATTGCCGCTGGCGGCCCGGTTACGGTTACCCATCCGGAGATGACACGTTACTTTATGACGATTCCAGAAGCTTCCCGTCTTGTATTGCAGGCTGGAGCATTAGCTCGGGGTGGAGAGATTTTTGTTCTAGATATGGGTGAACCAGTTAAGATAGTGGATCTTGCCAAAAACCTGATTACACTTTCTGGTTATGATATTGATGAAATCGGAATTGAGTATTCAGGTATCCGTCCAGGGGAAAAGATGTATGAAGAGTTATTGAATGAAAAAGAAGTGCATAAAGAACCCGTCTTTCCTAAGATCTTTATTGGAAATTCAGTGGATTTTGATGCACAGAAAGTGAATTACCTGATAAGGAATCAGCATGACATGAGTCAAGGGGAACTGAGTGGTTATGCTATTTCGCTAGCGAATGAAAAACCTGTGGAGAACTATGTTGTGACTAGGTAAGGAGTTAGGAGTGGAGTTATGAAGAAAGTAACGAAAGCGATCATCCCTGCAGCAGGGTTAGGAACAAGATTCCTGCCAGCAACCAAAGCGATGCCAAAAGAAATGCTTCCAATCGTAGACAAGCCGACAATCCAGTACATCGTGGAAGAAGCGATTGAATCAGGGATAGAAGATATTATCATTGTTACGGGAAAAGGGAAACGTGCCATTGAGGATCACTTTGATAACAACTTTGAATTGGAAGATAACCTGATTAAAAAAGAAAAGTTCGAATTACTGGAGAAAGTGAACAAATCTT
The DNA here is from genome assembly GCF_043496955.1 of Thalassobacillus sp. B23F22_16. Lineage (NCBI taxonomy): Bacteria > Bacillati > Bacillota > Bacilli > Caryophanales > Bacillaceae > Thalassobacillus > Thalassobacillus sp. B23F22_16. The sequence goes on from NZ_JBIEKD010000008.1 coordinate 76,424, forward strand.
CTAATGTAGATATCCATTATATCCGTCAAAAAGACCCGAAGGGCTTAGGACATGCTGTGTGGTGTGCACGTAAATTCATTGGTGATGAACCGTTCGCTGTCCTGCTTGGCGATGATATTGTCCAGTCAGAAACACCATGTTTGAAGCAGTTGATTAATCAATACGAACACACAGGATCATCTGTCATTGGTGTTCAGCAGGTGGGGAATGATCAGACGCATCGTTACGGAATCATTGATCCGTCATCACAAGAAAGCCGGCGTTACCAAGTTAATCAGTTTGTTGAAAAACCAGAGCCTGGGACTGCCCCATCCAACTTAGCTATCATGGGTCGTTACATACTGAATCCGGAAATTTTTCACTTCCTTGATCAGCAAAAAATCGGTGCAGGTGGAGAAATTCAGTTGACCGATGCGATTCAGGAACTGAATGAACTGCAGAATGTTTTTGCTTATGATTTTGAGGGTGACAGGTATGATGTTGGCGAAAAGCTAGGTTTTATCCGTACGACAATTGAATTTGCTTTGAAAGATGAGGAACTTGGTCTTCAAGTAAAAGAGATGCTCCAGGAACTGCTGCACGAAAAGATAAAAAGTTAAACCGTCTGGTTTAACTTTTTATTCTTGCATTTAGTAGTTTAGTAGTTAGTTGAATTACGAAATCAGGATTCAATTAAGTGCTATCTTACTAAAATACCAGTTAAAGATGGAAGGAAGTATTACAGATGTCGTCTACAAAAGCGAACGAAAGAATTTTTCTTTCATCACCCCATATGAGTGATGAAGGTTATGAAATGCAATACGTAAAGGAAGCTTTTGATACAAACTGGATTGCACCCCTTGGTAAAAACGTAAATGGATTTGAAAGAGAGCTTGCTGAGATGGTTGGCTCAAAGTCAGCTGCAGCATTATCTTCAGGAACAGCTGCCATTCATTTGGCGCTTAAAGCTGCTGGAGTTGGAGAAGGAGATATTGTTTTTTGCCCAACACTTACTTTTTCAGCTACTGCAAATCCAATCATCTATCAAAATGCTATTCCTGTATTTATCGATAGTGATTATGAAACTTGGAATATGAGCCCAAAAGCGTTAGAAGAAGCGTTTGAGAAATATCCTGCAGTAAAGGCAGTCATTGTTGTACATTTATATGGCTTATCTTCTGATATGGATAAGCTCATGGAAATTTGCAAGAAACATAATGTTTCGGTAATAGAAGATGCTGCTGAGTCTTTAGGTACTTACTATAAAGGTAAGCATACAGGGACTTTTGGAGATTATGGTATCTTCTCTTTTAATGGAAATAAGATTATCACTACTTCTGGTGGAGGTATGCTTGTTTCTAATAATGAAGAGAGAATTGAAAAGGCGAGATTTTGGGCCACTCAATCCCGAGATCAAGCAAGGCATTATCAACATAGTGAATTAGGATTTAATTATCGGATGAGTAATGTTGTTGCTGGGGTAGGTAGAGGACAGCTTAAAGTGTTAAATCAAAGAGTTGCTAAGAAGAACTACATTTTTGAGTTTTATAAAAAAGAGCTTGGTGGGCTTGAAGGCATTGAATTTATGCCTAGCAATGAATGGGATGAACCAAATTATTGGTTAAGCTCGATAACATTGTCTGGTAAAGTAAGACCTTTTGATATATTTGATGCATTGGAAGCTGAAAATATCGAGTCAAGACCGGTTTGGAAACCGATGCATATGCAGCCTTTCTTTGAGAAATATGATTTTGTAGGTGAAGGTGTGTCGGAAAAGTTATTTGAAAATGGGGTTTGTTTGCCGTCTGATACGAAGATGACGGATGATGATTTGGAAAGAGTTGTTGAGACTATTAAGGAGTTGTGGTTTAAGTAATGAATCATTCCAAAGGCGGTATTTATAGAAGTTTTGTAAAAAGACCGATGGATTTCATGCTATCATTAATCACCATTATTGTTCTCAGTCCGGTACTTCTAGTAGTTGCAATTCTTGTGAGAATAAAATTAGGTAGCCCCGTTCTTTTCAAGCAAAAGAGACCTGGACTTAATGAAGAGATTTTTATGATGTATAAGTTTAGGACTATGACGGATGAAAAAGATGATAAAGGGCAGTTATTACCTGATAGTGTTAGGATGACGAAATTTGGTAGGTTACTGCGTTCTACATCTCTTGATGAACTACCGGAACTTATTAATATTTTGAAGGGGGATATGTCTATTATTGGCCCTAGACCATTATTGGTGCAGTATTTATCGTTGTATAACAATCATCAAAAACGGCGACATGAAGTAAGACCAGGGCTGTCTGGTTTGGCGCAGGTTAGTGGTAGAAATGCGATTAGTTGGGAAGATAAATTTAATCTTGATGTTGAGTATGTGGACAATGTAAGTTTCATTGAGGATTTGAAGATTATTTTTTTGACAATAAAAAAGGTGTTCGCAAGAGAAGGTATTAATTCAGAAACTGCTGCTACGATTGAACCTTTTAAGGGAACGAAAAAGGAAAAAAGGGAAATATGAAAAAAAAACTTTTAATAATTGGTGCTAGTGGCCACGGTAAAGTTGTTGCTGACATTGCATTGAAAATGAATAAATGGCAGAGTATTGCCTTTTTAGATGATGACAAAAGCATCAAATCATCAATGGGTTTAAAAGTCATTGGGACCTCAGATGATGTTTTTGCACATATAGATGAGTATGAAATATTTGTTGGAATTGGTAATAACCCTACGAGACAAAGGATTCATGAGGTGCTTGAAACATTTGGTGCCAGTATCCCTGTTTTGATTCATCCTAATGCAGTGATTGGAGAACAAGTAGAAGTAGGATTTGGGACAGTGGTTATGGCAGGAGTGGTTATTAACTGTTGTACAAGCATTGGTAAAGGCTGCATTATTAATACTGGTTCTACAGTAGACCATGATAATAAAATCAAAGATTTTGTTCATATATCGCCAGGCGTGCATTTAGCAGGAACAGTTAAGGTAGGAAAAGGTACTTGGTTAGGTATTGGTAGTGTAATAAGTAATAACCTAAACATCACCAGGGGATGCAAAGTGGGTGCTGGTTCTGTTGTGGTTAAGGATATTACCGAACCTGGTGTTTATGTTGGAGTTCCGGTTAGGAGAGTATAGAGTATGAAAAAGAATATTTGGATTTGGAATCATTATGCTACAAATATGTATAAGGACCAAGCGGGAAGACATTATTGGTTTGCAGAAAACTTAGTGAAACAAGGTTATAGACCGACTATTTTTTGTGCATCTACAGTTCACAATTCAAATGAAAATATAGATACTGGTAGTAATATGTATACCATAGATTTGAATAATGGAACCCCCTTTGTATTTGTGAAAACTCCCCAATATATTGGTAATGGACGACAACGGATCAAAAACATGTTTTCATTTTATAAGAACCTTTTCTCGGTATCGAAAGAATATGCAGAAAAATATGGTAAGCCGGATGTAATATTAGCTTCAAGTGTGCATCCTCTTACCTTAGTTGCAGGAATAAAAGTAGCAAGAAGGTTAGGAGTGCCATGCATTTGTGAAGTAAGAGATCTTTGGCCAGAAAGTATTGTGGCGTATGGTGCTTTAAAACGAAATAGTGTAATTGCGAAAGTATTATACCGAGGTGAGAAATGGATATATAAAAAAGCCGACTCTATCGTTATGACATGGGAGGGAGGCAGAGAATATATTATGGATCAAAAATGGGATAACCAAATAGATTTAAAAAAAGTAAAACATATAAGTAATGGAGTAGTAATTGATGCATTTGATAAAAACAGCGAAGAACATAAAATATTGGATTCAGATTTAGAAAATAACGACTATAAAAATGTTGTATATGCTGGTTCTATCAGGAAAGTAAATAACCTTGGAATGCTATTGGATGCTGCGAAAATAATTCAAAATCAAGGTAAGAAAGACATTAGATTCCTAATATATGGTTCAGGTGATGAGAGTGAGTCACTTCAAAAACGCTGTAAAGAGGAAGGTATTAATAATGTCATATTTAAAGGGCGAGTAGAGAAGAAATATGTACCTTCTATTCTTAAAAAGTCTTATATTAATATACTTCACAATTCAAGTACATCACTTGATAAGTATGGTCAAAGCCAGAATAAATTTTTTGAATATTTGGCAGCGGGAAAATGTATCGTACAAACATATACAACTGGATATAATATTTGTGAAAAATTCAAATGTGGAGTTTGTGCCCCGGTACAAAACGCAGAAGAAATTGCTAAAGCTATAATTATAGCGAGTAGTGATGAAAGTAAAAACAGTTTAATGGGAAAAAATGCTCGTGAAGCTGCTTATCAGTTTGATTTTAATAAATTAACCGAGAAGTTGATTGATATTTTTGAGAATGTAGATGAAAGAGAGGAATTATCAGATGAGTCTGTACGAAAAACTAGTTAATAAAGAAGAAAAAATAGCAGTTGTTGGATTAGGATATGTAGGAATGCCCATAGCAGTTGCTTTTGCTAAGAAGGTTAATGTTATAGGGTTCGACCTTAATACCAAAAAAATTGAGCAGTATAAGAATGGAATAGATCCTACCAATGAAGTTGGTGATGAAGCTATAAGACATACTACAGTAGATTTTGCTTCAGATCCAAGTAAGTTACAGGAGGCAAAATTCCATGTTGTGGCTGTTCCTACACCTATAAATGCAGATAAAACGCCCGACTTAACACCTATAGAAGGTGTAAGTAGAACAATTGGTAAAAATCTTACAAAAGGATCAATTGTAGTGTATGAATCTACAGTATATCCAGGAGTAACTGAAGATATTTGTATTCCTATCCTTGAAAGAGAGTCAGGTCTTAAATGTGGAGTGGATTTTAAAGTAGGTTATTCTCCGGAACGTATTAACCCTGGTGATAAAGTGCATCGTTTAGAAAATATTAAAAAAATTGTATCAGGCATAGATAAGGAATCTTTAGAGGATATTGCTGAAGTATATGAGCTTGTTGTGGAGGTTGGGGTTCATCGGGCTAGTACTATCAAAGTAGCTGAAGCAGCCAAGGTAGTTGAGAATAGCCAACGTGATATCAATATTGCATTTATGAATGAGCTTGCTATGGTTTTTAACCGTATGGGTATCGATACACAAGAAGTTGTAGAAGCGATGAATACTAAGTGGAACGCACTCAAATTCTCACCCGGGTTGGTTGGTGGACACTGTATCGGTGTTGATCCTTACTATTTTTTATATGAAGCTGAAAAGCTTGGCTACCATTCACAAATCATTTTGTCAGGTAGAAAGGTTAACGATGGAATGGGCGCATTTGTTGCGGATGCAATTATTAAAGATTTAATTCTAGCAAACAAGGTAGTAAAGCACTCAAAAGTTGTTATTTTAGGTATAACGTTTAAGGAGAATTGTCCTGATACACGTAATTCAAAAGTAGAGGATATCATAAAGCGCCTTAATGAATATGAAATTGAGCCAATTGTAGTTGATCCTTATGCGGATCCAGTGGAAGCAAAACATGAATATGGCGTGGACTTAGTTCCTTTTGATTTGATAAATGATGCGGATTGTATTGTTTTTGCAGTCGCTCATGATTTATTTAGAGATTTAACGATTGATCAGATTAATGGATTGTTTGGTGATTTTCCAAATAATGAGAAGGTTCTTATTGACGTTAAGAGTATACTAGATAAACAGAAAATTGAAAAAGCTGGTTACAGTTATTGGCGGCTATAATTTGAAAATGTATATTAGGTTTTAAAATTCATTTCTTATTATTATTTGAGTCGATTTTTGTCTATTTTGAGAGAGCGAAAAACTTATAAATATAGGAGAATAAAATGAGGAATATTATTGTTTTACATATATCAGCCTTAAGTTTTAATAAAGCTTCAGGTCTAACAACCTCAGTACCTGCTCTTGTAACAGCGCAGAATAAGCAATACAATATTACAGCAGGACTTGTTATTAGTAAAGGGGAGAAGCCTGAAAACTGGAAGGTTGAAATTCCAGTATTTCAATTTAAAAAAGACTTTTTTAAATTTTCATTGGAAGACCTTCCAAAACCCTTTAATCAACCTGACTTAGTTGTCTTCCATAGCACGTATATTCCCGTACACGCAAAATTTGCAAAAACTCTAAAAAAAAGATGTACACCGTATATAATTGTGCCTAGAGGTGGAATGACAAAAAAATCTCAAAATATTAAACCAATTAAAAAAATGTTAGGTAACAATATCTTTTTTAAGAAAATGGTAAAAGATTCCATTGCGATTCACTGTTTAACTAGAGGCGAAAGCCAAGAGTCCTCACATTGGGATAAAGAAACCTTTGTAGTGGGTAATGGCATGGACTTGCCTGATAAAATTGTTCGGCCACATTATAAAAAAAAGAAACAATTCACTTTTACGTTTATAGGTCGACTAGATCCCTACCATAAAGGATTGGATATATTAATAGAAGGTTGTGCGATAGTATATAAAGAATTAGAAATTGAAAATTGTGAAATTAAAATTTATGGGCCTGATAGACAAGATAGTGTTAAGCTTTTAAAACAACAAATCAAAAAATATAACTTGGAAAAAATTGTTGAAATCTTACCTCCAGTTTTTGATGAAGAAAAAGTAAAGGTATTACAAGAGACAAATGTTTTTGTACACACCTCAAGATTTGAGGGCCACCCAATGTCAGTGTTAGAAGCACTATCAAACGGCATACCTTGTTTGTTGACACCTGGCACGAATATCTCCCAGGAAGTTTCAAGTGCAGGTGCAGGATGGGAGGTTCAGCTTTCACCAGAGAGCGTTGCAGAAGGAATAAAAACTGTTTTAAGAAATAAAGAAAAAGTAGATGAGATGTCTAATAATGCGCGTGAACTCATTCTTAGGGAATATACATGGGATAAAGTTGCTTTGGATACAGTTCATTACTATTTAAAATTATTAAACAAGCAAGGTTTTTATTCGTGACTTTTTTAAAAGTATTTAATATAAAAATAAATTTATAATATTAGATATCTGTTGTATAAATTAGAGGTTGTATCTGGAGTGATTATTAATTGAAAAAAAAAATATTTGTTTTTATGTTTTCCCTCTCAGGAGGAGGAGCTGAGAGAACTGTAGTAAATATCATTAATAATTTAAATAAAAATAAATTTGAGGTCATACTGGTTTTAGGGAGTAATAAAAACCATGATTATATTAGATTAGTCAATAATGATATAAGGATTAAATATCTTAATTGTAGAAAATTATACTTTTGCCTGTTTCAATTAAGAAGGGAAATTATTAAAGAAAAACCGGATATTCTATTTAGCACTTTAAACGGGAACAATATACTTTTATTAATATCGAAAATGCTATCATTCAGAAATGTAAAAACTATTGTAAGAGAGGCTAGTAATAGAACACAATCTGGTAATGTTACTAAGATAAATAAACTCCTTACATTTGTAACATATAACTATTTTGCAAATAAAGTCGTAGCCTTATCTAAAGGGGTTAAAGATGATTTAAAAATGAATTTTAACATTGACCCACGAAAGATTGAGGTTATATATAATCCTGTAGAAGTGAAACAAATCGAAACTTTAAGTAAAGAACAGGTTGGTGATATAAAAAAAAGCCCTGATGAAAAATTAATTATTGCTGTGGGAAGACTAGTAGAACCGAAGGATTTTCATACATTAATAAATGCCTTCAATATTGTATCAAGAACTTTGAAATCGAGACTAATTATACTTGGGAAAGGACCTTTTGAAAAACAACTAAAAGATTTAAGCGAAAGTTTAGGGATAAAGGATAGAGTTTTATTCATGGGCTTTAAAGATAACCCATATAACTATATTAATTATTCAGATCTATTTGTATTAAGCTCAAAATGGGAAGGGTTTAGTCATGTAATAGTAGAGTCAATGTCAGTGGGCACACCTGTAGTATCAACCAATTGTAAATCAGGTCCTGCAGAAATAATCTGTGATAATAAATTTGGTAGATTAGTACCTGTTGCTGATTCAGAAAAATTAGCTTGTGAGATAATAGAAGTGTTAAGCGATGATGAAACTAGAAAGGAACTGTCATTGTTGGGAAAGAAAAGAGCACAAGATTTTAATGCTAAAACAATTGTAATTATGTATGAAAGACTGTTTATATAGTATTTAGTATTATCACGGAAGATTAACTTTTTTTATTTTACGATAAGTAAAAGTGGCTTCTTGTGATTATGTAGGTTAATATGATATATCAGTTATCTCTAGAAAGGGTATTTAATTGACATTAGAATTAGAGAGTTTCAACTAAAACTATTTAAGCAAAAGAATCCTAATTTAATGTAAAAAATTATTTGGAACGGAGTAATAATGAGTACCATAAAGTTAAGAATAATAAAGAGTAAATTTATAAAAAATATTGCCATAGTTGCTAGTGGAACAATAGCAGCACAAATTATAAATTTTGGATTAACACCGGTTATTACACGTATTTATGGGCCAGATGCTTTTGGACTATTAGGCACTTTTATGGCCGTAATTAATATACTAGGTCCAATTGCTGCCCTTACTTTTCCAATTGCTATAGTACTACCTAAAAGTCATAATAAGGCTAAGCAAATAATAAAATTGGCTCTAGTAGTCTGCTTAAGTTTCGGAATAATTTTAAGTATAATGCTTTTATTGGCTTTTGATATAATTGTTGCTCTATTTAATCTATGGCCTATAGCGTCATTTTTATTTCTTATCCCATTAGTAGTTATATTCTCTGGTATTCTACAAACTATTGAACAATGGTTAATCAGAACCAAACAATTTAAAGTTACTGCAAAAACAGCAGTATTTCACTCAATAGTGGTAAATATCTCAAAAATTGGTGCAGGCTTACTCTATCCCTTTGCAATGTCCTTAGTGTTAATACAAACTTTCGGAATTGCTTTTAGAGGAATAATGATGTTTATTTTGGCTGACCGTTCGTTATATTTTAAAAAAGAAAAATTCAAAGAAAATAATGATCTAAAAAATATTGCATTTGATTACAGAGACTTTCCACTATATAGAGCACCTCAAGTATTTTTTAATGCAATATCACAAGGTCTTCCAACTATACTACTAGCTAGTTACTTTGGGCCGGCTGCGGCAGGGTTCTATTCGTTAGGTAGGCAAGCTTTAGGTACCCCAGTCCAAATATTAGGAAAGGCTGTACAAGATGTTTTCTATCCTAGAGTTTCTGAAGCTCTCAATACGAAAGAAAACGTAAGTAAGATTATTATTAAGTCGGTACTTGGGTTGACTATTTTAGGTATTATCCCTTTTGGAGCTGTTATTGCGTTAGGACCAATAATTTTTAGTTTTGTTTTCGGTGGTGAATGGGAAGTTGCAGGCATATACGCTCAATGGATTGCCTTAATGTCACTATTCATGTTAATTACTAGGCCAGTTATAGTATCAGTACCTGTTTTAAAGATACAGAGGCAATTTTTACTTTTTGAAATTTTAGGTTCAATATTTAAAATTGGGGCTTTAGTTTTTGGCTTTTATTACTTTCAAAGTGACATTTATGCAGTAGCGTTATTCTCGCTTACTAGTATGTGTTTATACATAGCTTTAACTGTTTACACGCTATGGGTAGCTAAGAGTATAGATGATGATAGATAGCTGAAAAGGAGTCTAGTGTTATAACTCTTATCAATCAAATTGAATATCTAAATCGTTTATGTGTATAAAGTTATGTACCCTACTCTGATTAATTAGATCGCTTAAATTACAAATTAAAGGGGGGATTCATTTTTGAAAAATATAATATACATAACTTTTATTTTAATATTTTTATTTAGTTCACTTAATTTAACTGAAGGATTGAACATTACGGGTGTGTTCATTGTTTATATAATATTATTATCTTTTTTTGTTATACCTATATTTATAAGGGGAAAATTAAGAGTTAATCTACCTACTATTATAACTATGTATTTTTTTGTTTTATTTAGTGCGATTTCCTCTTATAATAATATGGATTTGAAATCTTTATTTGGCGCTTCAATGATATTTATTCTATATCTTGTTAGTTGTATAATTGTACCTTCATTAAATTTTAATTTCAACAAAATTATAGCAAGTACCGTTTTAATAAGTCACCTTCCTTTAATTATTTTTCCGATAATTGCTAACGGTTTTAATACTATACCATATAAGGGTATATTTTATAATCCAAATTCAATGGGGACTGTTGCAGGCACTATCTTTGCAATTTTACTATCAGGATTATTAAGTGATTTAGAATATATTATTACGGGACGTAAGAAAAATGAAAAAGTCAATCTAATTTTCCGAGGATTATTATTAATAGGGACTTTATATCTGATTACTATATCATCAAGTAGAACAAGCTTTTTAGCAGTAATTTTATGCCTTTTAGTAGGAACTACGTATTTGTCCGTTTATTTTATAAAAAACAAGAAGTTTGTAAACTATATTTTTAGAGGAGGAATCATTTTAGTTATCTCTTCAATATTCTTTTTGCTAATTTTAAAATTTACCGAATTCAATGAAGCGATATATAATAGTATCTTTTATAAGTTTGAACTAAGAAGTAGCCAAAGTGGTGGGGTTTTATCTAGCCGTGATAATATATGGAGTAAAACAATACAAGAAGCCGGTATATTTGGGAATGGTAACACCTATTTTACTGATATGGGAATTGGAGCTCACAATACTTTTATAAGTATTTTAGGGGAATATGGATGGTTTTCCTTAATTAGCTTTATCATGTTTCTAGTTATTGGGCTTTACTATTCCACTAAATACTCGCTAAGCAATATAAACGATAGGTATAAATATTTACCTCTAATGATGTTTATAGTTTTTGTTACCATGTCTATGGGAGAAGTAATGATATTTAAAATAAGTATGATTGCAATGTTTCTTAGCCTTGGGGCGGCAATGAACAGGAAAGAAAGTGGCAACAAAAGAATCCCTATTCAAAGCGCATGGAATGTTGATAGACCACTTATGCAGTAATAATATATATTGGTGGCTGATAGTTCTAGATATAATAGAGTTTAACTTTCCTAAAGAAAATAGGAGTTATAGTAAATTGGTAACTTTAAATCGAAGTAAAATAAATAATTTAAGAAAGGTAAATAAATATGTATAAAATAGCTGTAGCAGGAACTGGATACGTAGGTTTAGTAGCTGGTGTAGGTTTTGCTGAAGTAGGTCATCAAGTGACTTGTGTAGATATTGATGAAGAAAAAGTAAATATCATGAAACAAGGGGTTTCTCCAATCTATGAAGAAGGATTGGAAGAATTGATGCAGAAAAATTACGCTGAAGGAACAATTGACTATACTACTGATTATCAATCAGCCTATAAAGATGCAGACGCCGTTTTTATTGGGGTAGGAACACCTGAACAACCAGATGGTTCTGCTAATCTTTCATACATAGCGACAGTTGCCAGACAGATTGCTGAATCTATTGAGAAAGATTGTCTTGTAATAGTTAAATCTACTGTCCCTGTTGGTACAAATGATAAGGTGGAGCAGTTTATCCATGACTTTTTAGTTAATGATGTACGAGTGGAGGTAGCCTCAAACCCTGAATTCTTGGCACAAGGCTCAGCTGTTCATGACACCCTTCATGCAGAAAGGATTATTATTGGTACAGAGAGTGAATGGGCTGAAGAACTGTTAATGAACATTTATGAACCATTCCGTATTCCAATCGTTTCTGTAAATAGAAGGTCAGCAGAAATGATAAAGTATGCATCCAATGATTTTCTTGCTCTTAAAATCTCTTACATGAACGATATTGCTAATCTATGTGAATTAGTAGGGGCAGATATTCAAGACGTTGCCCGAGGGATGAGTTTTGATGATCGCATTGGCAGTAAATTCTTGAACGCTGGGATTGGCTTTGGAGGCTCCTGTTTCCCTAAAGATACAAAAGCTCTTGAATATATTGCAAGACAAAATGGATATGACTTAAGAACGGTTAAAGCAGCAGTGGATGTAAACAAAGAACAAAAGACCATCCTATACAAAAAAGCCAGCAATAGGCTTATTACCTTCAATGGTCTTAAGGTAGCCATATTAGGATTGACTTTCAAGCCTGGAACAGACGATTTACGAGAAGCTGCTTCTTTAGAGAATGTTCCTTTATTACTGGAGCAAGGTGCAGATATCTATGCATATGATCCGGTAGGAGCGGACAATTTCTCTAAGGTTTATCCAGAGGGTAGGAACTTAAATGGAAGTATCACCTATGTGGAAAATATTAATGATGCATTAGAAGATGCTAATGTCTGCTTTATCTTTACCGAATGGGGAGAAGTCAAAGCGTTGTCACCTGAAGGTTATAAGCTCCTAATGAGAACTCCATTGGTATATGATGGCAGAAACATATATGATGTTAAAGCTATGCAAGAAGCTGGGGTAGAATACCACTCCATCGGAAGAAAAGCAGTTAAGAGGGAAAATCTGAAAGCGGAGAAGGTTGAAGTCCATGGAACTAAATACTAATAAAACATATTTAATTACCGGAGCAGCAGGCTTTATCGGTTACTACTTATCTAAAAAGTTATTAGAAGCAGGCTGCCAAGTAATAGGCATAGATAACCTCAATGATTACTATGATGTTAACCTAAAACAGACACGCTTGGACGGCTTGAAGCCTTTTGGTGAATTTACTTTTATAAAGGGCGATATATCTGATAAAGGCTTTATCAACGATGTTTTTGAAGAACATCAACCAGATATTGTAGTGAACTTAGCTGCACAGGCAGGAGTACGCTATTCTATCGAGAACCCTGATGTTTATATGCAAAGCAATGTTATAGGCTTCTATAATATTCTTGAAGCATGCAGGTATCATCCAGTTGATCACTTAGTATATGCTTCATCCAGCTCGGTGTATGGAGCTAACAAAAAAGTTCCATTTGAAGAATCAGATTTTGTAGACAATCCGGTTTCCCTATATGCGTCTACAAAAAAATCAAACGAACTGATGGCTCATACATACAGTCATCTGTATGACATTCCAGCTACAGGGTTGAGGTTCTTTACTGTGTATGGACCAATGGGACGACCAGATATGGCGTACTTTGGATTTACTGATAAGTACTTTGCCGGCGAGCCAATCAAAATCTTTAATAACGGAGATTTTGAGAACGATCTATATCGCGACTTTACTTACATTGACGATATTGTTGTAGGTATTGAACGTTTGCTTGGCAAACCACCTGTTGATGAAGAAGGCGTACCTCATAAGGTGTTTAATATCGGGAACAATAGTCCTGAGAAATTGATGGTATTTATTGAGACGTTAGAGAAATCTTTAAGTAATGCACTAGGAAAAGAAGTAGAATTCAACAAGGTCTATGAACCTATCAAGCCAGGTGATGTACCGGCCACTTATGCATCTACTGATTTGTTACAAAAAGCTGTGGGGTTTAAGCCGGAGACTTCTATTGAAGAAGGCTTGCAGAAGTTTGCTGATTGGTATGTGAGTTATTATAAAGTTAAAGAAAATGAAGCCGTGCATTGAGTGTAGGTATAAGGTCAGAGTAGTATTTTTAGATATTACTCTGATTTTTTTCTCAGTTAAAGTGATAAAGACGATGAAAGATTTATATAAAATTCTTAGTAATACGAAAAATTCATGAAACAAAAGTAGTATGATTTTAGGAGAGAAGGGGAGTAATGAGTAGTAAGGTCAAAATACTAATAGTAGTAATTATTGGGCTTCTGGGTTTTATCTTTGGTAGCATTGAATTAGGTATAATAGTAGCTGCAATAGTTGGCTTTTTTTATTTTTATCCCATGGTCGGATTCGAAAATGGTAAAGCTAAAATCAGGGAGCAATCTAACAATTTTCATGAAGAAAAAGAAGAAGAGGTGGAACTTCCGAAAGGTAAATTACAATTTCCAGTAAATAGCTACTACTACAAAGGAAAAAAAGTGAAATATTACACAACGAATAGTTTCGAAATTAGATTTGATACTCAACAATTTTTTATGAAGGGAGGAGAAAATTCCTATGGTAGAAAAGCAGAAAGTATCAATATACCATTTATAGCATTAGTGAATGCAGAGGTTAATAAAGAAGAGCAGGGAGATTATAGAACGAAAATCTTTTTCGAAAACTCAAAAGGGAAAGAAACATTAATACTATATTGTGATTACATTTATACATCTTGGGAACAACAAAACAACCTCGATTATTGTTTACACCAAATTCATCAATTAATTAATGCTCCTCTTAAGGAGCCTTCTATAGATTTAAAAGATGCTCCGGTTATAGAACCACTAAAAGAAGTGCTTGAATTAACGAAGTCATTTACTCAATTAGATTTTGAGAATATTTCAAGCAGGTTTAAGGATTACAGAATCGAGAAAGCTACACGAGATTTAATTAGAGTTTATCAACTTGATTCTAGTACAAGTGGGTATAAGACAAAAGATATAAATGGAATAGGAGTAACGGTGTTTGATAAAAAACCGAATAATCGCTTTACGTTTTTAGAGGCATTGAATTCAGAAGGAAATAAAACTGTGTATATCTTAAGTGAGGTAGAAATGAAAAACCCAGTTTTCATCCTATCATTTAAATGCTTGTATGACCTTAGAAACAACTATTGGTATCATGACGGACCTTGGAAATCAGACCTTGTATGTATTTGGCAAGAGAAAAATGCATAAAACGGAAAACGTTTATGTAGCCACTTGCCTCCCTGATTTCCTACATCGGCTGAAAAGCCATAGATTCTTTTAGCCGATGACTATCGTCATTGAATAGTACAAGGTGAGAATGGTGGATCAAACGATCCACGACAGCTTCTGTCAAAATCGGATCTCCAAATACATGATTCCATTCCCCGAACTGAAGGTTCGTGGTGATAATAATGCTTCTCTTTTCATAACAAAGACTAATCACTTGAAATAATAGCTCAGCTCCCTGTTTATGCAAGGGGATATACCCAAGCTCATCTAAAATCAATAAATCAAGTTTCTCGATCTTTTTAAATACTTTGCTCAATGTCCCTTTCTCATTGGCGTCTAAAAGTTCGTTGACCAACGAAGCGACAGTGTAAAATTTCACGCGTTTCCCTTGATGCTGAATAACGTTCAAGCCTATGAGGGTAGAGAGGTATGTCTTGCCGGCCCCTACGCCTTCGTAAAAGATGACGTTCTCCTGATTTTCAATGAATTTACCATGGTACAGCGTCTCCTGATCAAGGTCCGCCCCCATACGAACTTCCTTCCAATCGAAAGGCTTGCCGGATGCCTTGGTTTCGGTGCCTGACCCCCACTCAGCTAAAGTGTAACGCGTTAAAGTGGTATTGTGGTGTTTTGGTGAATATTTTACTTTTATGAAAGGGTTAATCTTCCTGCCAGCTCAGGCAAAATCACCTAGGTCAATTATTTTTTATCTACTGAAAGTAAGAGAAGTTTCTTTACGTGATTATATTATCAGTCAAATAATTAAACGGGGATAATTACATGAAGACGAGCGTAAAAGATATATGCCTTTGAAGCTCATGAATTACTTATGTCTACAGCTGTAAACGCTAAACTAGATTTAACAGTTTTCCACAAATAAGACTAAACAGAATTTAACATGTAAAATGAAACAGTTATATTAATTAATTTCAGTCACGGCACACATCTCCTAATAGCCACCTGTCGAACGTTGTTGGTCCAACCAGCAGTTAAAGTTATTGGGGATGATAGGCAAGTGACTTTTTTTATGTTTTATATACTACATAAATTAGCTGCAAACGTTACACTTTAGAATGCCATAAACATTTGCTGTATACATTCTACTAGTTATATGGAATTATTTAGTATAAAATTAAGGAAGAGAGTAAACCATTTTAAAAACTGAATAGAGGGATATTATGGATAATTCTAAGACGGAAGATTTAAACTTTCTACTGCAATATATTAAGGAACAAATCGATAAACTTCCAATAACTCAAAGTAAGAAAGATAAGATGCTCGAGAAGTTACTTATGGTACATCAAATGACTATAGATGCACGGGAACCAAGAATAGCTTTAGTTGGTAGACGGGGATCTGGAAAGTCCTCACTTATTAATGCTTTATACGGAAGTGAAAAACAGTATGTAAGCTCAATTAAATCTGGAACGGGTAGAGGTAAGTGGTTATGGTTTCCAAGTGAAGATGACAAGAAAATTAGATTATTAGACTCAAGAGGATTAGGAGAAAGTGAAAAACCGACAGAAGAGTTTAACGAAAGTAATCCAATGGATGAAATGAAAAGAACAGTATCAGAGGAACTTCCTGATGTATTTCTTTTTTTAATTAAAGCAAAAGAAACAGACGCAAGGATTGAAGAAGATTTAAATGAGTTAAAAGATTTAAGAGAATATGTGAAAGATGAATTTAACTATGATGTTCCCGTAATTTGTGTTGTAACCCAGGTGGATGAGGTTGATCCTCCGCATTATAAACAAGTACCACTAGATAAAAACGTAAAAAAAGCAAAAAATATTCAAGATGCAGTTGTTTTAATGGAAAAACGATTTGAAGAACATGAGATCCCATTATTATCAACTATTCCAGTTTGTTCTTATATTGATTTTGATGAAGATGGTAATATTGATTATGATATGCGTTGGAATATTGATAGATTAGCCAACTATTTAATAGAATCTTTACCCAATGAAGCAAAATTAAAAGCTGCAAAGGCAACTCGTGTTATTTCAGTAAAAAAGAAGTTTGCTCTTTCTATAGTAGGGATAATTGCTAGCATTTCTGGAGGTATAGGAACGCAACCAATTCCTGTTGCAGACTTACCTTTTATAACTGCTTTACAAGGACTTATGGTAGTGATAATCGCATTCATAGCAGGGAAAGAAATTAACACAAAAATTGCTGCTGAGTTCATTGCAGCATTAGGCATTAATATAGGGGTAGCATTTTTAGTTAGAGAAGGTGTAAGGGCTGCTGTGAAATTTATTCCTGGTGGAGGGAATATTGTTTCTGGTACTGTAGCTGGTGGTGTAACCTTTGGTTTAGGTTTAGCAGCAATTGCTTATTTTATTGAAGAAGAGGATATCGAAACATCTAAGGAATTACTTAAAAAAGGAAAAAGGAAATATAATGAAGATAACTCTGCCGAGTAGTAATAAATTAAAAATTTCATTGCCTGACCCCCACCCGGCTAAAGTGTAAAACGTTGATTTCGGTGCCTGCCCCCCCCCCACTCCGCTAAAGTGTAACGCATTAAAGTGTGAATGTGTATACAGCAATCGAAATGAGCCAGGTGTGCCATCCTTATGACCATAATATTGATCCACTAAAGACTAAGCTGACCACCCTCCTCCCATAATAAAGAAGCACCTTAACGGTGCCATTTTATAATGGAGGAGGTTTTTGTGTGGTCCAACGTGGAGTTTGAATTTATTGGGAGTGATTGACAAGGGATTTTTTATGTGCAGCTACTTCATAAATTAGCTGCTAAACCTTACATTTTTAGAATGCCATAAACACCTTAACAATATTGTATTTAATACACAATGCTTGCTTTCGCATTTAACGAGTTTTTCTTAAACATAAACTTTGCCTTCCTCACTTAGTGAACTTAACTATTTTATAGATAACTATAGGTCCTTTTCATAAAATTCCTTCTACCAAACAATTATAGACCTAACCTGATTTCTATTTCATCGTTATATAGATAAAAAGACTTTATATTACCGACACTAACACTTCTCACAATCTCCCAACTATTAAAGTCCATTTTCACTTCTCGATCATCATAGTTGATAAAGGGAGGATTATTGAAAATCTTATTATTAATGAAATTTAGATTTATCGGTTTCACACTAATCAACTCAAATACAAGCATTCTCTTTTCTATTCTTATTGGCTCTAACACTACCGAAAAGGATATATTTTTTTTGATAAAAAGCTTTTTCAAAACTTTTGTGCCACTTATAACAATTTGATGTGGAGTTATACTCACTTGAATATTCTCCTCGCCGGATTTGTGTCTAATAAGTTCTTCAAGCATTGCATCTGTTAATTTGAGAGCTACACCATTAGTAGTGAAATCAGAAAATTTTTCTTTATATCTATTAAACATAGCTTACCTCTAATTTATTCATTTTTTTAATCATCGTAATTTTCATCCTCATCAACCTCATCTGAATTTTTAAAGTCGATATCAATAATATCTGGAAAGTGATCTTTCATTGCTTGATATTCGTCATATAATCCTTCTTCCGATAAAACGATAGCTTCAAATAATGCTTTATATAGTCTATGTCCCATTGGACGCATACTAGAATGGTAATGTTCCTCCGACTACGCCACCAAGCGCTGGAACAACTTTTGTTACACCCTTAGCAAATACACCTTTACTTACTTTAACTCCAATATATAATAACGATTTTTTAATGATAGGATAATAAAGTGTCTTCGTAAGAGCTTTTTGCGGTAACTTTTTAAGTAATTGTTTCGATAAACCATCAGAAATAAATTTCAAGGCACTTGAAGTCCCGGCGCCACTAAACATAACTCCTTAATAAATAATTATTTCATTACGAGCTACTTCCATTCGTTGTGTTCATCAAGCCATAAGTTTTCATGGCCATACAAATACGCTAATTCTTGGGCTAATATCATTGAGTGTCCAAAAAATTGAGTTAAATCTGCTGGGATTGTACCTGCCATTGCTATTCCACCAGGAACACCTGCTGCAAATCCTACTCCTGCACTTTTTAAAGACCTTTTGTGAATGGTAGCATTTGCAATGTTATCGAGTTCCAGATTGCGGTGCCTGACCCCCATTCAGCTAAAGTGTAACGCGTTAAAGTAAGAGGGTGGTGTTTCGATGGCCAGTTTGCCTCCCGCCGAAACGTAACACTTATTTTCCCTTCACAAAAACCCCCTGTATATTTACTGACCCAATACTGTGTCATGTAAATTATACAGGGGGTTTTATTGATCTTGTCCTTGATATCCTTTAAAAGTAGGGGGTTCTGAGCTGAACCATTTAATTTTGGATGAGATGGTGTTTTATAGGAAAGCAAAGACGTGGGTGAGGGGGTTATTCCGTTTTTCTACCGCTGTCGCTTTCTGAATTTACTTCTAACCATCCTGCAATATCAGATATTGTTCCTGCTTTTCCTTTAGCGACTGCAACCGTATATTCCTCAATTTCATGGTCGTTTTTTCTAAGTTTATATCCATTTTTATTCAAAAAAATATCGAGCGAGGCGAAAGCTGTTCGTTTATTTCCATTGTGGAAGCAGTAATTTCTAGCTAGCGACTCAAATAAAGCGGCAGCTTTATCAAAAATAGTAATGTAAGCTTCTTTTTCGAAAGCACGGTGAACTGCAGATTCAAATAACCCCTGGTCTTTGATGCCAGCCTGTTCACCTTCTCCTGTTTATGGCAATCTAATAACGTAAGGTTTGGCAGCTAATTTATGTAGTATCTGAACATAAAAAAAGTCACTTGCCAATCACTCCCAATAACTTTAAACTCCTCGTTGGACCAACAACGTTCGACAGGAGGCTATTAGGAGATGTTAGCAGTGACTGAAATTAATTATATCAGATATGAAGCCAATCAAAAAGGCGAATCCTACGCAGATATAGGGCGACGCATGAAGGTCGATCCACGTACGGTTAGCAAGTATGCCAATCAGGAAGAGTTCAGGCCCAGAAAGAAGCAAACACGCCGTTCACCGGTCATGGATCCAGTCAAACCTATTATTGAGAAGTGGATCAACGAAGATCTTAAGAAGAAAAAGAAGAACCATCGCACGGCCAAACGCATGTACACACAGCTAGTAAAGAATCATAGTTTTACAGGTTCATATAGAAGTGTTCGTGACTATGTTTCAAAGAAAAAGAAAGAATTGAAAGCGTATGTGGAAGAGGCAGCTCTTCCTCTTGAATCTATCCCTGGGACTGCCCAAGTAGATTTTGGGGAAGCACCATTCATCTATCAATCGAAAGTGATTGATCTTCCTTATTTAGTGATGTCCTTCCCCTACAGTAATACCTTTTATTTTCAGGTTTTTCCTTCGGAAAATACAGAGTGTTTACTGGAAGGTCTTCAACGTATGTTTCATTATATGAGAGGCGTGCCACACACGATACGGTTTGATAACCTTTCACCAGCTGTAAAGAAAATTGGAGCTAAGGGGGAGCGTGAGCTCACCAATACATTTGAACGGTTCGTATTACATTATGGCTTCAACTATGAGTTTTGTAATCCAGGGAAAGGAAATGAAAAAGGGCATGTGGAAGCCATGGTTAAATATGTGCGAAATAATTTCCTATTGCCTGAATGTACCATCCTGGACCTTGATCACTTCAACGAGACTTTATGGGCATTAGCCGAAGAAGACAGAGATCGTATGCATTATGAGAAGGGTATTTTACAAACACACCTTCACTCAGAAGATAGAGATAAATGGTTGATGATCCCCGTTAAATCTTTTGATTGCGTAAGGCATGAAACGTTAACCGCAGATAAGTATGGAATGGTCTCTGTAGACCAAAGACAATACTCTACTTCCCCGCGTTTTGCCAAGCAGCAAGTAAATGTCCAAATCACTTATAATTCTGTTGTCATTCTAAATGATCATAACGAAGTGATTGTGAAGCACAATAGATTGTATGGAATAAAGAGAAAGTCGATGATCTGGCAGCCTTATTTGGATTTATTGTCCAGACGTCCAAGAGCAATCAAGTATTCAAGCTTGTATGAGCAGTTTCCGCCAGTATGGACGAAATACTTAAACCGTTGCACAGAGCAAGAACAGAAAGAAGCCTTACAATTACTCGGGAAACTGTTGAAGAATAATGACTTTGAATTATTGAATCAAGCACTTGAATTAGCAATGAAGCATGGTCATCCTAAAGCAGATCAGATTAAGCATTGTTTCTATTCGATCATCCAAGGAGACAGCAGCTATCAAACAATTACGCCAACAATGAAAGTTCCTAAAGTGCCGGCAGCCACCAGGGGATTGTCTCACTATGATTCCCTTATGGAGAATAGAGGTGACATGAAATGAATCATCAAATAGAAGTGTTGGCGAAACGTTTGAAATTAAGTTGGATTCGAGAGCATTATCAGGAGGTCCAAGCCGATACGAATGAAGAATTCCTTCTGGAATTATTCAAACGAGAAGTAGAGAATCGGGAAGAAAGAAAAATCAACCTATTACTTAGTCAGGCTCAACTACCCAAGACAGGTACACAACCATTTCAGTGGGAGCATATTCAAATCCCACAAGGGATTAGCCGAGAATCTGTGTTGAATGGAGACTTCGTCCATGAAAAAGAAAACCTCATTTTATATGGAGGGGTTGGCACAGGAAAAACATATTTGGCAACGTTAATTAGTTTAAATGCCATACATAGGTTTGGCAGTAAAGTAAAGTTCTTTACGGTGGCATCTTTGGTGAATCATCTCATTGAAGCCAATCAAAAAGGGGAACTTCAGAAAGTAATGAAGCAGATTAAAAAGCTTGATTTATTAGTGTTAGACGAATTAGGCTACATACCATTGAATAAAGAAGGAGCAGAACTACTCTTTCAAGTGATATCAATGTGTTATGAAACTAAAAGTATTATCATCACAACAAACTTACAGTTTGGGCAGTGGAACCATGTATTCGGTGATCCAATATTAACGGAAGCAGTGATTGATCGATTGATTCATCACTCCCACCTACTGTTATTTACCGGGGAAAGCTTTCGATACAAGGAATCTTTAATCTAAAACGCGGAGTGGCAAGTGGCATACAATTTTAACTGCCATTTACTACATTTTTTACTTGCCAAATACATTCTCCATATTTTTTCATAATTATAAAGTGGATGACTGCTACATCTTTGACTTTTAAATAAACAATGGCCATTTAACGATCCCTGAGGTTTTTAAATACCTGATCATGTTCGTCAAGCGTTTCCGCAAGCATTTTTACCAACTCCGTATCCACTTCGTCTTCCCATTTCCTCTTTTTATTTAAGATGATTTGGTCATCCTTCACTTCAAATTCAATCTCATCCCCGCGAGCAATATTTAACGAATCAATGATAGCTTTCGGTAACCCTACCCCGAGGCTATTTCCTGTTTGCACTACTTTTCGAGTTTCTTTTTTTCGCAAAGGTTTTTCACCCATTTCGTATAATTCTCCTCTCTAGCTTAGCTAGTTACTATATATTCTATGCGTAATAATGTATTAACGTACTTACATATTAACATAGTGATTTTTATTTTGAAAGAAAGAAGGGTATAGTTCCTTATACACAATTTCGGTGCCTGCCCCCACTCAGCTAAAGTGTAACGCGTTAAAGTGAGGGAGCGATTACAGTCACTGGGGATCTTACCACCCTTGCCATCTTTTTTACCAGCAAACGCCATTGAATTTGAGTCAGGTCTCGATACCTTGTTGGTAGATGTAGTTTTTTGGGATTTATGGTGTATGGTATGATGTAAATATAACTTATTCTTATATGGGGTGTTAATATGGGAAAGATTCAATCTCCTGAAGAGCTTATGAAGTATATTGATGACATGAATAGTGAAAATTCAGTGGTTCAATTTTCAATTCCTGGTAAGGGTAAGTTTACGCTTGTTTTACAAGAAGAGGATGACCAATCAATAAAATCAGATGTTGAGAAAAATCCAAGCTTGGAACGTATGTTTAATGAAGGTGAAGAGCAATACAAAAAAGGTTTAGGTATTTCAACCTCTGAATTTCTAGAATCCTTATCTGAGAAGGATTTCATGTAATGTCCCGTACCGTTGTATGGACTCCGGTTGTTAGAGAAAAACTTACGGAATTTAGGAGTGAAAGGTTTACTCCGCTTGAAACATTGGATTTTGTTTCTCAAGTTGTATTAGAAACTGAGGATTTATTGAAAAATCCTGTAGTTAGTAAGACTTACACAGAGGAATTTGGAAAATATAAAGGAATTTCCCGGATTGTAGTAAGGAAATTTCAATTTTATTTTAAGCTAATAGACAATAAAGTTATTATTATTGCGGTTTTATTTCCAGGTGAAAATAAATAATGGACAAAATCTGATCCCGTGCATAAAAGGGGGTCTTTTTTTATTACTGCATGTTCTGAATGAATGATTTCTATGTACTCCGGTTCGTCTCACGGGAGTTTGAGCCACTGCATTAAGAAGGCATGATTTTGATGTGGCTTTACCAGTGGGTGTCTTTCTGTTGGAAATGCGTGGGCCAGGTTCAGACACCCTGGTGGCGTTAGGTAATTTGACTATAACCAAAGAATCACCGGTCATTCTGGGGGATAATCTTGTATTTGGCGTTGTTATAAATCTGGTTTAAGATGTACGTTTTGTTTGGAAATAAGATTTTAGCAATTTCCTTCTTTTGCTGTGGTTTATTACAATAGAAGCATAAAAATTAGGGAGTTGCTATTATGTCGAGAAAGCCTCGTCAATGGTACCCTGGCGCCCGGTACCATATCACTGCTCGTGGAAATAGGGGAGCGGCGGTGTTTTTTAATGATGACGATTATGATATGTATCTTCAGCTGATACTTCGGTGTCAGAAAGAGATCCCTTTCACAGTCCACGCTTTTTGCCTCATGACCAATCATATTCATCTTCTTCTGGAAGTCTACAATCATCCTCCCGGTGAAATTATGCAGTTCATCCAATTCCGTTATGCCAAATACTTTAATAAACAACATAAGTTTAACGGTCATTTATTCCAGGGGCGTTATTACAGCAAGCTGATCGAGACGACGAGCTATTTTCTTGCTGCCAGCAAGTACATTCATTTAAATCCTGTGAATGCAGGTATGGTTGCCGTTCCGGAAGCTTATCGTTGGAGCAGCTATCCGGCTTATTTAGGGAAGGAGCAGCATTCGTTTCTTACAAGAAAGCCATTGCTGGATTGTTTTGTCGATCCGAAAATTCAAAGATATAAAAACTACATAGAGGAAAAAGGAGGGAAAGCTTATGGCGACTATTGTGAAGAGTATCGGCCTGAAGGGGCTTGAAGGGTATGTCATCGGGGTCGAAGTCCAGTCTTTGTCCGGTGCCGAGCAGGTTTCAGTAATCGGTCTGCCTGATGCTTCAATCAAGGAATCAAAAGATCGGCTGAAAGGTGCCCTTCATTCCGTTACGGCCGATATATCCGGTCGCCATATTATCGTGCTGCTTTCGCCAACGGAGCAGAAGAAAAACGGACCGATGGCCGATTTAGCGATGGCAATCGCTATATTAAAAGAGACAAACCAGCTCACCGGTGATATCCTGGAAAGCACAGCTTTTCTAGGGGCACTTTCGCTGGATGGTTCGATTCATGAAACCGAAGGCATGCTGGCAGCAGTCATGCAGGCGAAAGAACTGGGTTTTCAGCATATTTTTGTCCCGAATAATATTCATGGATTAAAAACGATACGCAACCAATCGATGCTGTTACCAGTCTCTAATTTACAGCAGGTGGTCGATCATTTGAATGGTATCACCCGACAGATCACCTTTCCATTGATAGCTGACGTTGATATGGATCAGAGCAATGAAGCATGGGGAGCTGATTTTTCAGAAATCATAGGCCATGAAATTCCGAAACGGGCTTTGATAACAGCGGCCGCAGGAGGTCACAATGTACTGATGAGCGGACCTCCAGGCTGTGGGAAGAGCATGCTTGCATCTGCCTTTCCATCGATTCTCCCTGAAATGAAAGAGAAAACGATGATTGATAGTTTCAGCCTCTACCAGCTCGCTCATGAAAGTCGTGCATTATCCTCAAACCCTCCTTATCGCCATCCACATCATTCTGCTTCGGCTGTTTCTCTCATTGGTGGCGGCACGACGCCCCGTCCTGGAGAAGTGTCCTTAGCCCATGGCGGTGCGCTTTTTTTAGATGAAATGGCCGAGTTTCCGAAGAAAACCCTCGATATGCTCCGTCAGCCGATCGAAGCCGGCAAGGTCACTATCAGCAGAGTCAGCGGAACTGTTACCTACCCTGCCAGATTCATTTTAATAGGAGCGACTAATCCATGCCCATGCGGTTATAAGGGAGCAAAGGATAAATATTGCACATGTACGCCGAAGCAGATCAACAGTTATCAGCAGCGGTTGTCCGGTCCTATCCTCGATCGGATGGATATCCATTTGCAGTTAGAGCCGATTTCTTTGGCCACCCACACCAGGGAACATCAAGTCGATTCGGAAATGATGAAGGCACAGGTATCTGAGGCACGAAATCGTCAATATGTTCGCTATGGGGATGATATGACAAACAGTATCGTGCCCTATGAGACACTGATGAAAAAGTCGCCATTATCGTCCAGGTTGCGTGGGTTACTGCAGACATGGAGCATGACTTATCATTTCAGCAACAGGGTTCAGGTGAATCTGATCCGTGTAGCCCGGACAATTGCAGACTTGAAGGGGAATGAGATGATAACGGAACACGACCTCGATGAGGCACTGGGTTATCGCTTTCCTGCTCATGGAGGGAAGAAGATTAGCATGGTGAAAGAATAACATCTATTCTACTGTTAATCACGGGAGTCTGACCCACTGTATTGAGACTTTCTGACTTTGATGTATCGGTACCTGGGAGGGGATTTCAGTTGGAAATATGTGGGCCAGGTTCAGACCCCCTGATAGAGGGATGCGCCTGGTGTCTGAACCTGGCAGTGTTAGATCGGGAGAGAGCTAGATTTAAGTCCAGAACATAGCAAAAAATCTGTTTACTGATAATCGATCCAGTTAAAATCTATTAGCATCAACACAGATTCTTAGGAAAAAAGAAGAACCACCGCACGGCTAAACACATTACAGCTAGTAAAATTTTTAATTTTACAGGCCCACTTATCAATGTGTGCTTGATTATGTTTCAAAGAAAAAGATAAAAGCGCTTCTGAAACCACCGTATACGTACCATGCATAATGTGGTAGGAGAGGACAGCTTTAGTCCCCTCCCACCTAGTCGATCTAACGGTTATCATAGATGAAATAATCGAAATCAGCAGAAGCACCCCTGCCTGAAGTGTCCTGGCACTGCATTCCAATAAACGCTCCAGTGAAGAATCCCCCGCCTTCCACATAATCGTCAGACAGCTTATAGGAAGGAAAATCGATCGGAATATCCTTCCATGTTTCACCCTCAAGCGAGTAAGCATACTGATAGGTGGTTCCCTTGACAACAGAACGGAGGTAAATATATTCCGAATCCTCTGGCAGGTTGATCTTTTCGGACAGAGGTTGAGCGAAGGAGAAATGATCACACACTGTAAGGTCGAGCACTTTCCCTTTTTGTTCATCTCTCGTAATCTGCAAGGCAGTCCAATTTCTAGTATTATAATAATTTACGAGGCCGGCCGCCTGCATAAAGTTCTCTGGCTGAAAATTCACTTTAGTTTCCGCTGTGAAAGAGAAATCCTGCCAGCGCCTGGCAACATGACTTTGAGTAAACAGAGAGGTAAGCGATTCCCGTCCGTACAAACGCAGGTGTCCTGGTTTTTCTTCGAGAGACATTGCATCTCCAAGAGGAATACGAAGTGTCTGGAAATGTAGATTAAGAGAAGATGAATTAAAATCATCCTTCACCGGGAAGTCTTTCTCCCAGGGTACTTCTTCCATTTCAGGACCTTCAATGACAGCCGAGGGGAAATTACCTCCTTCGACATATGGCCAGCTGTTTTCCCAATATAGACGCTGAATTGCTGTTTCCCGACCTAATGGACAGTAACCGCGCGGGTCAAGTAGTGGTTTGGTATCGTTTTCAAGAGGACGTCCGGTCAGGTGAACGAGAAACCATTCATCTGTGTGGGTATGTACCATCGAAGCATGCCCCGCTTTCTGCAGTTCGATTCTCGGCTTATGCCAGGAGGAAATTAGCGGATTTTCCGGGTGTACTTCATAGGGACCATATAACGATTCAGATCGGGCGATGGTCTCCTGGTGGTCGAACTTCGTCCCGCCTTCTGCTGTCATAAGGTAGTAGTAGCCATTGACTTTGTACAAATGGGGAGCTTCTGTCAGTTTAATATCCGTTCCTTTGAAAATGATTTCAGGATTTCCGATTAGCCGTTCGCTTTCTGAGTCATATTCTTGAAGAGAGATGCCATGAAACGGATGATTACCGACGCGTGGGTCCCAAACCATGTTGAGGAGGTACTTTTTCCCATCGTCATCATGGAAAAGGGAAGGATCGAATCCGGCACTGTTCAGATAGATAGGCTCGGACCAATCCCCGTCGATCGTATCACATGTCACAAGGTAATTATGAGAGTCCTTCCACTGTCCATCTACGACTTTTACATCAGTGAAAATGAGCCAGAACTTTCCATCACTATAGGAAAGGGCCGGTGCCCAAACGCCACCGGAATCTGGGTTTCCTTTCATATCCAGCTGGCTTGTCCGGTTTAGGGGACGTGAGACGAGACGCCAGTTTTTGAGATCCCGCGAATGATAGATACCAACACCTGGAAACCATTCAAATGTGGAAACTGCGATATAATAGTCTTCACCCGCTCGACAAATGGAAGGATCAGGATTAAATCCCGTGAGAATGGGGTTTTTTATTTTCATATAAGTTCCACCTTTCTTTTATTTCGCTTTAGAAGCTGAATTATGAATGTTTGCTTTCAAAAATTTCTCATAGGCAAATGCTGACGCCCCAAGGGCGGTTGAATGGAATTTGAGATCAGAGAAGTTGATTTTTAAATCTTCCTGCTGAAACCACAAAGTGTTTGATTTCACTTTCTGCAGCAAAGGCTGTTCAATCCATTTTTTTGCGAGTGTGATGCGATTGCCGATAACAACCTGGTTAGGATTGAACGTATTGATGATATTCACGAGGCCAGTCCCGAGATATTCCCCTAGAATATGGAACATTTGGATACTGGCTGCATCGTTTCTTGAGGCTGCATCAAGTGCATCCTCGAGGTTTCCTCCCGAAAGACCGGCATCGCACATCTCCCGCTCAAGGAATTGTTCGGAGGCAAACAGTTCCCAGCAACCGCGGTTGCCACAGTTGCAGACAGGACCATCGTAGCGGATGGTCATATGCCCCATCTCACCAGCAAACCCGTTCATACCCTTGTATAGCTTGCCGTTTAAAATCATACCAATCCCGATCCCCATACCGACGCTGACATAGATAACGTCTTCATGACTGCGGCCGTAGCCGAACTTCAGCTCTCCATACGCCCCGGTGTTCGCTTCATTTTCAATAAGTATCGGGCATTGGTAACGTTCTTCAAGCTGTTCCCGGATTGCTACGTTTTTCCATTTAAGGTTAGGAGCAAGCAAAATTTTGCCGGTTTTGCTGACAGTTCCGGGCACTCCAATTCCGATGCCGGTAATATGGTAACGGCTTTCCGGTGTATTGCTGATTAGTTCATCAATCACTCCATACAAGTGATCCATGACATATTCATAGTTCAAGTGTTGAAGGGAGATTGACTTTTCGAGATGCACATTCCCTTCTAAATCGGTGAGGACACCAAGAATATAGTTGACACCGATATCAATTCCAATAGAGTAGCCCGCCGTCTGATTGAAAAGAAGCATCACTGGCCGGCGTCCCCCGCTTGATTCCCCGGGGCCCTGTTCATAGATCAGTTCCTCA
Organism: Thalassobacillus sp. B23F22_16; assembly: GCF_043496955.1. Taxonomy (NCBI): domain Bacteria; kingdom Bacillati; phylum Bacillota; class Bacilli; order Caryophanales; family Bacillaceae; genus Thalassobacillus; species Thalassobacillus sp. B23F22_16. Next base: position 104,996 of record NZ_JBIEKD010000008.1, read on the forward strand.
TGGAGTAGTTCACTTACCTGGGAGCTTACCGTCCCTTTGTTAAGTCCAGTTTTAGCAGCGATGTCCGCTCGTGATAGGCACTTATGCTTCAAAATCGTATTTAGTACCAACAATTTGTTTTGGTTTTTAATCGTATACTGGTTCCATGTCTGTTCTTTCATACCCACCAACCTATCGTGATTTAAGTTGTTTTTATTTTAACATAATATTCTTTGTTCATCCACTGGACAAACTAAGTTCATTTTGATAATCTAAACTCAACTTCACCTTAAGGGGTGAAAAATTAAGGGGGGTATTTACATGAATAAGAAAGCGCTATCATTATTGGCGCTGTTATTTTCTGTATCTATGATTTTGGCCGGTTGTAGTGAAAGTAGCGAAAGTGAAGCAGGTAATGATGGGAAGAAAGTGATTGAATTCATGCATCTTTGGCCGGAAGGAAGCTCTGCTGAGCATAACCGTATAGTTGAGGAAATCGTTAATGATTATGAAAGTCAGAATGAGGACGTCAGTGTGGAGCTTGAAGTATTGAGTAATGAACAGTACAAGGATAAAATCAAAGTTCTCTCGACTTCCGATGAGCTTCCGGATATCGGAATGACGTGGCCTGCAGGTTACCTCAAGCCTTATGTGGAAGCGGGGAAATTTGCTCCGCTTGATGATTTGCTAAAAGGAGAGTTCAAAGATTCATTCGTAGCTGGTACGACAGAAGCGTACGAGGTGGATGGTAGTACATATGGTCTTCCTCTAGAGCTGAACGTCGCCACAGTTTTCTATAATAAAGCAATCTTCGATAAGTATGGTCTTGAAAAACCAGAAACCTATGAAGAGTTTAAACATGCTGTTGACACTTTGAAAGAAAATGGTGTTGCCCCGATTGCTCTTGGAAATAGAGACCGGTGGACGGGTTCGATGTGGTATATGTATCTGGCTGATCGTATCGGCGGTTCAGATCTTTTGACTAAAGCGATTAACCAGGAGGCTTCATTCGAGGATCCCGCGCTTGTAGAAGCTGCTGATAAAGTACAACAGTTAGCACAAGGTGACGCTTTTGTAAATGGGTTCAATGGATTGTCTGATCAGGAAGCAAAGAGTATGTTTATGAACGAACAAGCGGCGATGTATCTGATCGCTACATGGGACCTTCCGAACTATACAACTAATAAAGACGTTCCACAAGAGTTCAGGGATTCCGTCGACTATTTCAAATTCCCAACCATGAATGGAGAAGGAGACCGTGAAAGCTTTGTGGGTGGTCCGGGAGTAGGAATGTTCGTAGCGGAGAACTCTAAGGTCAAAAAAGAAGCGAAAGATTTCGTCAAATTCTTTGTACAAAAATGGGGGGAAAAGTCCGTAACAGAAGCTGGTGTTATACCAGCGACAAAAGTTGATGCAGAATCTCTTGATCTGCCCCAGATGTATGTGGATGTGCTTGGTGACTTAAATAATGCATCAAACTTGACTCTATTTGCGGATGTGCAAATGAGCCCCGAAGCTGCTGAAGCTCACCTGAATCAAATTCAGGCATTATTTGGAGGGGATGTTTCTCCGGAAGAATTCGCAGAAGCTCATCAGGAAGTTTTATCTCAGGAATAAAGCAGTAGAAGAAAGGGGAAATCTCCCTTTCCTCTACTTTAAGGAGTGATATTAGCAATGAACAAAGTCATGTCCAATAAATGGATGATCGCTTTTTATATCATGCCGGCTTTATTGATGGTAGCTATTCTTATTTTCGTTCCTCTCGTACTGAGTGCTTACTATGGACTGATGGAGTGGAACGGTATTGGCGCTATGGATTTTATCGGTATGGAAAATTACATAGCGGCCATTAAGGACGCAGCATTCTGGGATAGTGCTTTGCACTCTTTTCTGCTCGCCTTATTTTCTAGCCTGAGTCTATTAATCTATCTTGCGATTTCGATGATCTTGGCATCGAAAATTAAAGGAGCTGACTTTCTGCGGAAAATTTACTTGATTCCAATGCTCCTGTCTTCTGTTGCGATAGCACAATTGTGGATCAAGGTATACAACCCGGCGAACGGGATGCTAAACCGTGCGCTTATGTGGTTTGGATGGGACAGCCCGCCTGCGTGGTTGGCAAACCAAGACATTGTCCTGTTTGCCATTTTTGTACCTATTCTTTGGCAGTATGCTGGATTTTACATTCTTATTTATTACGCTGCACTTAAAAATATTCCCGAATCCTTAATTGAAGCCGCGAAAATCGATGGTGCTACTCCAATTCAAATTGCATATCATATCAAGCTGCCTTTAATCAAAGGAATCGTAAAAGTGACAGTCGTTCTCGCCATTGTTGGATCTTTAAAGTATTTTGATCTGATTTATGTCATGACTAATGGAGGACCGAACGGAGCCAGTGAGGTAATGGCATCGTATATGTACAAGCTAGCGTTCAGCACCAATGAGTTCGGTTACGGCAGCGCTATCGGTTTTCTCTTGCTGGTGATTACGTTGATTGTAACAGTTATTGTCCGTAAACTGACCGAAGATAAAGAAAACATTCAGTATTAAAGGGGGAGAGGGACTATGAAGAAATTGTGGTACGTAGTGCTATACATTTGTCTCGGTATTGTCGCTGTCTTTCAACTGCTCCCGATCATATGGCTGTTTTTGTTTTCCCTGAAAAGCAATAGTGAGATATTCGGGGGGAATCCGTTTGCTCTTCCGAAAAAGTGGCTGTGGGAAAATTACGCGAAAGTATGGGAAGGCGGAATTGGTCTCTACTTTTTCAACAGTGTATGGATCACCGTCGTTGCCATTATTTTCACTGCCCTTTTTGCCAGTATGGCGACTTTCGCCATTACTCGGATGCAATGGAAGTTCGATAAGTTTGTACTTGGGTTATTTATGGTCGGATTAATGATTCCGATTCATTCTGCAATTATTCCCTTGTTCAGTATGTTTTTGAATGTGAACCTAATTGATAATCCGATTTCAATTGTGCTTACGTATACGGCATATAACCTGCCTATTACGATGATGATTCTGCTTGGTTTTTACTACACACTTCCGAAAGAAATCGAAGAAGCAGCAATTATGGATGGCTGTTCGATTCACAGGTTGTTTTTCCGCATCATTCTGCCGATGACGACCCCTGTGTTATCAACGATTGTCATTATCAACATGATCTACAATTGGAATGAGTTCGTTTTCGTCAACACATTTATAAGCTCCGATAAATACAAAACACTTACCGTTGGTATTCAAAATTTCATTGGTCAATATATGACCGACTGGGGAGCTATCGGGGCAACACTAATCATTAGTCTGCTCCCTATTCTTATCGCGTTCATTTTCTTTAGTAATAAGGTTGTAGAAGGAATATCTTCAAGCGCGGTTAAAGGTTAAAGTCAATTTTTCAGTTTCTGGAATGTGAACCGAGCGTTCCATGTAATCAAAAATGCAAATAAACTGATTCCAAAAATGGCGCTGACAGCTGGAAACAGCACATAGAGAATAGTCAGAAGAATTGTTGTAAGACCAAGGAAAAACGACGCTGTCGGGTTCACAATAAGTAGGAAAAATGTATTTTTGATTACTTCTCCCACCGTGTACTCGAAGTGGGCGTAAACCGGGAAAATGTACAATAAATAATGTGCCAGGATGAAGATGAAGGCGAAAAACGGGATGGATAGAAGGCTTTGGTTGTTCTGTAAATAAAATATATCAAGATAAACTAACAACAGTAAAAAATTAATCCAAAGACCAAGGACATTTAATTTCACGAAGTCCTTACGGTAATAGTGATAGAACATGGATAGGACTTTTTGATCAGTTTTGCCGTTCAGCCATTTCCTTGTGACACTGAAAGCCGCCCCTGTGGCAGGATAGATTCCAAGAACAATGAGTCCGGCCAGCGTGCCGAGCACCCATAATAGCTGTAGGAAAGCAAATTTTGTTATCCATTCCATTGCCTGATAAAGCTTACTTGAAAAGGTTTTCATCATAATGACCTCCCAAAACGGTTTATTTCGTGGTACTTATTGTACCGCAAATTTTTGAATCGTCCAGGGGTTCATCCATAATTATAAAGACAGGAGGAAATAAAATGACTTACTTTGAAAACATTCCAAATATTAACTATGAAGGTGCCGTTTCGAAAAATCCATATGCATTCAAATTCTACAATCCCGAAGAAAAAATTGGTGGACATACGATGGAAGAGTATCTCCGATTCGGTATCGCCTACTGGCATACGTTTACGGAAGATTTGTCCGATCCGTTTGGTGTCGGTACTGCAGTACGTAATTGGAATCATTACGATGGTATGGACCTGGCGAAAGCCCGGGTAGAGGCGGCTTTTGAATTTTTCGAAAAGCTCGGTGTGCCATACTTCTGTTTCCATGACGTCGATATCGCTCCAGAAGGAGATACACTCGCTGAGACGAACAATAATCTTGATACGATTGTTTCGATGATTAAAGACTATATGAAAGACAGCAAAACGAAACTTTTGTGGAACACAGCAAATAATTTCACACATCCTCGTTTTATCCACGGCGCTGCTTCCTCGAACAATGCAGACGTGTTTGCTTACGCGGCGGCGAAAGTGAAAAAGCAGCTCGAAATCGGCAAGGAGCTTGGAGGAGAGAATTACGTCTTTTGGGGCGGACGTGAAGGGTATGAGACCCTCCTTAACACGGATATGAAAATCGAACTCGATAACTTAGGCCGGTTTTTCCATATGGCAGTCGATTATGCCAAAGAAATTGACTTCGACGCCCAGTTCCTTATTGAACCAAAACCGAAAGAGCCGACAACTCACCAGTATGATTTCGATGTAGCCTCTGGCCTAGCGTTCCTGGAGAAGTATGATTTAAAGGATCATTTTAAATTTAATATTGAAGCCAACCATGCGACCCTGGCCGGCCACACATTCGAACACGAACTTCACTATGCACGCGTTAACGGTGTGCTCGGGTCGGTCGATGCTAACCAGGGACATCCTTTGCTCGGCTGGGATACAGATGAATTTCCGACAGATCTGTATGCCACGACATTAGCAATGTATGAAATTATCAAAAACGGTGGGCTGGGGAGAGGTGGCCTGAACTTTGATGCCAAAGTGCGCCGCGGTTCATTCGAACAGGATGATCTTGTATATGCCCATATTGCCGGTATGGACAGCTTTGCTGTTGGTTTGAAAATTGCACAGCAAATGTATGATGACCGTGTACTTGAAGATATCATCAGCGAGCGCTACAGCAGCTATCAAAGCGGAATTGGAAAAGATATTGTCAACGGAAAAGCAGATTTCCATTCCCTTGAAAAACACGCTCTTGGTCTTAAGGAAATCAATCACCAGTCCGGGCGACTTGAACTGATTAAATCGACAATAAACCAATACTTGTTAAGAGCATATGCAGGAGAGTGATAAAGTGGCATACACAGTAGGAGTGGATCTCGGGACGAGCGCGGTAAAGGCGCTCGTTGTCGACCGGGAAGGACAGATTATTGATGAAGTATCCAGACCACTATCGCTTTCACAACCGAAGAGTGGCTGGAGCGAACAGGACCCGGAGGAATGGGTTAAAGAGACTGTGGAAGCGTTAAAAATTTTAACAGATAGATTGGAGAAAGACGTAAGTGAGATAGAGGGGTTGAGTTTTTCCGGACAAATGCACGGTCTCGTCCTGCTCGATCAAAAATACAATGTCGTACGTCCTGCGATTTTGTGGAACGATACCAGAACAACAGAACAGTGTCAGGAGATTTATGAAAAAGTAGGAGAAAAGAAACTTCTTTCCATTACGAAGAATCCGGCGCTTGAAGGTTTTACTCTGCCAAAGATTTTATGGGTGAAAGAATACGAACCGGAGAACTTCAGGCGAGCAATGACGTTTGTACTACCAAAGGATTATGTACGTTACCGGCTCACGGGAGAACTTTGCATGGAGTATTCTGATGCTGCTGGCACTCTGCTGCTTGATATCGAGAATAAAGACTGGAGTACGGAGGTCTGTAAGGCTGTTGGTCTTCCTATCTCCTTTTGTCCTCCGCTGGTCGCTTCGACCAATCAGACTGGGACTGTGACATTGACGGAAACAGGGTTGTCCCGAAATACAAAAGTGTTTGCCGGAGGAGCCGATAACGCATGTGGTGCAGTTGGTACTGGAATTTTAAGAGAAGGAAAGACATTATGCAGTATCGGAACCTCTGGAGTTGTTCTTTCTTATGAAGCGGATGCGGGTAAAGATTTTGGAGGAGAAGCGCACTACTTTTACCATGCCGCACCTGATGCTCTTTACACAATGGGTGTGACGCTCGCAGCTGGCTACAGTCTGAGCTGGTTCAAGGACGTGTTCGCTCCTGGAGAGGAATTCGAAGATTTCTTGGAGGATGTTGAAGAAGTGCCTCCAGGAGCTCGTGGTCTTTTATTCACACCATATATTGCTGGAGAGAGAACACCGCACGCCGACGCAACCATACGAGCGACGTTCACTGGTATGGACTCCTCTCATCGTCGGGAAGATTTCGTACGAGCTGTGATGGAAGGCATCACTTTTTCTCTGAACGAATCAATTGAAATGTTTCGTAAGAATGGAAAGAAAATCGACACCATTATTTCAATCGGTGGTGGTGCAAAAAATGAAGAATGGCTTCAGATGCAAGCAGATATTTTCAATGCAACGATCGTGAAGTTGAAGAGTGAGCAGGGACCAGGAATGGGTGCCGCAATGATCGCCGCTTACGGGTGTGGTTGGTACGATACGCTAGCAGATTGTGCGGACTCCTTTTTAGAAGAAGCAGAGTACTTTGAACCGAATAGAGAGCGCGTCGAGACGTACAAACGACTTTTCTCCATTTATCAAAAGGTTTATCACCAGACGGAAGAGCTGAGTGAAGAGCTCAAAGATTTCAGGAAGTAGAACAGGAGGAGAGATATGAAGTATCGTCAATTAGGAAAGACAGGTATAGAAATTAGTGAACTTAGCTTCGGAACTTGGGCAATTGGCGGCAGCTGGGGAAACACGGATGATGAAAAAGCACTGGCGGGTCTTGAAAGAGCGCTGGCAGGTGGCGTGAATTTTTTCGACACGGCCGATGTGTACGGTATGGGACACAGTGAGAAGTTACTCGGGAAAGTGACGAAAGGAAGAGATGTTTATATCGCTACCAAGTTCTGTCGCCAAGGAAAGATCGATGACCCGGCGACTTATTCTGAAAAACAGGTACGAGCCTATCTTGAAGACAGTCTGCACCGCTTGGGCAGGGAGTACGTCGATTTGTATCAAATCCACTGCCCTCCTTTGTCTATCATTAAACAGGGAGACGTATTCGAGACACTTGAAAAACTGAAAGCGGAAGGGTTGATTCGTTCCTACGGTGTAAGTGTGGAGTCAGTTGAAGAAGGTTTGTACGTGATGGAACATACGAAGGCTGACGTACTGCAAATAATTTTCAATATCTTCCGCCAGAAACCTCTTGAGCAATTGCTTCCGATGGCGGAGGAAAAGGGAGTCGGTATTCTCGCCCGGGTGCCCCTCGCCAGTGGCCTTTTGACCGGAAAATATGAGAAAAATCATTCCTTCCAGGAAGATGATCATCGCCATTTCAATAGAGGAGGAAAGGCGTTCAACATTGGAGAAACGTTTGCTGGCCTTGAATTCAATAAAGGGGTCGAACTTAGTAATGAAATCGCATGGATCGAGAACGGGCGTGGAAACAGAACACGTGCTGCATTGAAATGGATTCTTCAGCAGCCCGGCATTACAGCAGTTATTCCCGGTTTCCGTAATGTGCGGCAAGTGGAAGATAACCTTGCGGCTCTGGATGTTCCTGATTTTACGAAGGAAGAGCTTGAGAAACTCCAGAATTTTCATGAGAAGAAGGTCGTTCCACAAATTCAAGGGACATACTGATGATTTATTGGATATATAAGAATGTAGATAAACGGTATGAGGTTGTGAAAAATGAACAGCATTTTGCCCGAAGAAAGAAAGGCTGCCCAGATAGGGTTATAGATGTTAATGAATACGTTTGTCCTGGGGAGTTAACATTAGTGTGACTTAGACAGTTAAGAACAATTCTGCCTACATAGTTGACTTCCCAGAAGTTATTATGAAAGCGATTACTTCCATGAAAGGAGGAAGGAGTAGTTAAATCTGCTACTCCGCCATACATGAATAAGAACGTGTATATAGTATTAATTACGCTTGTGGCCACTCTTGGAGGGTTGCTATTTGGGTATGATACAGCTGTCATTTCAGGTGCGGAAGGACCACTACAAACCTATTTTGCTGATGGATTGAATTTAAGTTCTCTTGTCCATGGATTAACGGTTTCCAGTGCCTTGATAGGATGTATCATCGGCGGATTGTTGTCTGGATTATTTGCATCTATGTTAGGAAGAAAACGAACATTAATTTTGGCTGCTGCGCTGTTCCTGGTTTCTGCATTTGGTTCTGCTTATCCAGAATTTTTATTTTTTACTATGGGAGAACCTACATACGGGCTCCTAATAGTATTTAACCTTTACCGGATCATTGGAGGAATAGGAGTAGGCCTTGCGTCCGCTGTCGCCCCGATGTATATCGGCGAGGTGGCTCCATCTGAGATCAGAGGAAGGCTGGTATCACTGAACCAATTCGCTATCATTTTTGGGATGCTTGTCGTTTATTTTGTAAACTGGGGCATTGCCAGGGGCCAAACGGAAGCCTGGGTCAATGAGATAGGGTGGCGACTCATGTTCGCATCTGAAGCAATCCCAGCTTTATTGTTCTTACTGCTTTTATTTACTGTTCCAGAGACCCCTCGTTATTTAGCTTCACAGAAAAAACAGGATGAAGCGTTGAAAGTATTGAAGAGAATTTATGAACAGAATATGGCAAAGGCAACGTTATATGAAATTAACCAATCGTTTGATACGAAAAAAGGTAAATTGTTTTCTTTTGGTGTTTCAATAGTAGTTGTTGGTATTCTTCTATCTGTGTTTCAGCAATTTGTTGGCATAAATGTAGCTTTATATTATGCTCCGCGTATTTTTGAAAGTATGGGGGCGGCCAGGGATGCGTCCATGTTCCAAACGATTATCATGGGACTTGTAAATGTAATATTTACAATTATAGCCATCTTGACTGTCGACAAGTTTGGAAGAAAGCCACTGTTGATTATTGGATCGATCGGCATGACGATCGGGATGTTCGGGGTTGCCGGATTGGCCTTCGCTAATGCTATCGGCATAGCGACACTTGTCTTTATCATCATTTACACGGCTTCTTTTATGATGTCATGGGGGCCGATCGTGTGGGTGTTGATATCTGAAATCTTTCCGAACAAAATCAGAGGAAAAGCAGTCGCTATCGCTGTTGCAGCTCAATGGGCAGCAAACTACTTCATTTCTTCCACATATCCTATGATGATGGAATTCAGCGGAGGGTTGACATATAGCTTTTATGGGTTAATGAGTATATTGTCCGGCCTTTTTGTGTGGAAGTTTGTTCCGGAAACAAAAGGAAAATCGCTGGAGCAGCTTGAAATGAGATTAAGAAGAGAACGTTCCTCCAATACGAGTCAAAAGTCGCACGCTCAATCAAATTAATTGGAAAAATGGGAGGAAGCGGTTTATGAATATCAAGACAGAAAAGATTCAACTTCCTGGTCATGAAACCTGGACTTTGTTTCAATTGGAAAATGACCAGGGGATGAGCGTTCATTTTCTAAACTTTGGCGGTATAATCACCAATATTTCTGTACCCGATCGGAACGGAGATTATAAAAATGTCGTGCTTAGCTATAAAAACTTCGAGGAGTACCTAGAAAATTCAGGGTATCTCGGGGCTTTAATCGGTCGGGTTGCCGGCCGTATCAAGCAAGCTTCTTTTCAAATAGATGGAAAAGAGTATAAGGTCGAAGCGAATGAAGGAGAACATCATCTTCACGGCGGGAGCCAGGGATTTCACCAGCGGCTTTGGCAAGCTTCTTCTTTTGAAAATGATGGAGAGATAGGTGTCACGCTATCATGCCTAAGTCCAGGGATGGAGGGAGGATATCCAGGGACATTAAAAGTGGAGGTAACCTACAGGTTGACTAACAAAAATCAACTGGTTATTGATTATGCCGCAGAAACCTCTCAGACCACGGTGCTGACATTGACCAATCATTCTTACTTTAATTTAAGCGGCCATCCGGATACTACAGTTCATCATCATACTTTACGTTTAAACAGTGCACGTTTTGCGGAGTTGGATGAGGAGCTCATCCCAACGGGAGAATGGCTCAACTTAAAAGAGACGCCATTCGGTTTTCAAAATCAGAGAAAGCTCAGTTCCAGCCTTTCTTATGAAACACCTCAACAAATTGTTGTAAATGGCGGAATTGATCATTACTTTCTGTTCGATGGGTACAATAAGCCAGATATCCTGCTGAAGGATGAAAAGTCAGGTCGCACTCTTGAAATTGAAACTGATCAGCCAGGTGCTGTAATCTATACTTCTAATAATCTACCAGCAGGAAAAGACTTGGCAAAAGGGCAAACGAAGAAACATGGAGGGATCTGTATCGAAACACAAAGTTATCCGGCATCCCTCCACAATTCAGGGTTTCCTGAAATCGTTCTTACCCCTGAGCAGCCCTACCATAAACGAACGTTATTTAAGTTTGGTACAGAAACAACTCAATGAGTAGGATTGATGAAATGTTAGAATTCGCCTTAGAAAGTGACTTTCAGGATATCTGATAATCTTATACATTAAGAATTTTAAATTTCGCTGCAAAGCTTGAAAGTGTAGACAGCCAATATAATGGCCCTAGTGTGCCAGCTTTTGACCAATCCCTGCCATAGTATTGCCCTAATAGTGATTACGCTGATCCTTCCTCCTAAATAATAAAGAAGCAACTTAAGGTTGCCATTTTATTATTTAGGTTTTTTTTGTGGTTAAATATCTAGAATTTTTAGGACTTCTTTCGCAAGGAGTCACAAAAAAGGGGAATTGCTACGATTTACGGCATTCTTAACTTTGCTGGGAGGGGAGCATTGAATGTTCCAGGTTCAGTGTCCCTAATAATATTAGCTTGAGAAATCTCTTGTAAAACTCCTATAATCAAGTAAGAAGAATAAAGAAGCCGTGATGGGAGTCGTTGATATGGGAAATGAATCGATTATAAAAAAAGAGTTTTTGGAAGTTGTGAAGATTAAGGAAGTTGGAGAAGGGATGAGGGTATGCCTTGATTTTATCGATATATTACAGCCACACGATGGCGTGTATGTCGGCAATACCGGGCATGGCTATGTGAAGGTGCTTTCCGAAAATCGGGAGTCAGAAAATTATCCTCCCCGACCTTTTCGTATTAACTGTGGTGCGTTTCATCAATATTTATACCAGGAAGATAAGACCCATTATTTACATGAACTGAATCCTGGAGAGAAAGTGATCGTGCAAGGAGAGCAGGAAGAAAGGGAACTGCCGCTTGGTCGTGTGAAAATAGAAAAGCGTCCATTTGTAAGAGTGGAATGCCAAAGTGAGGATGGAATTGTGTCTGCTACCTTACAGAAATCAACGAGTGTTCATGTATTAGAAGAAAACAAGGGAGAAGTAGCTATCGAAGATTTAGAAGTCGGCGATCGCATCCTTGGCTTGAAAGATCAGCCCGGCCGTCACTTAGGAGAACAAATCGATGAGGTGATTGTTGAAAAGTGATGACCTCACAACCAATAACCTGACATCCTTTAGGTTTTCTTGATAAGCTATTAATATAAGAAGTTTCTGAGAGAAAGGAGAAAGTTATGAGATTAGCATTCCTATACGATATTCATGGTAACGCACGTGCCTTGGATGCTGTGTTGGAGGATATCGAAAACAGAAATGTCGACCAATTGTTTGTTCTTGGTGATATCGCTTATCGAGGGATTGAGCCAGAGCGTTCGGTTGAATTGGTACGGGGGCTTGATGCACAAGTTATCAAAGGAAACGCAGATGAATGGATTGTCAGGGGCGTCCAGGAAGGCGAAGTCCCTGATAAAGTGATCGAAGGTATGAATCAGGAAAGAGACTGGGCACATGCCAATATGACGAGCGAGTCGGTAAACTATCTGAACGAACTGCCACGAGAGATAAAGGAAGAATAGAAAGGAATAAACATCCACGGATTCCACGCGACACCTGCAGACCTATTTGAAGTGGTTTTGCCGGATGCCACAGAGGAAGAAATGAAAGATCGTCTGATGGTAAATCAACTGGCTGATGTCTATATTTACGGGCATATTCATAAGCCGTATATCCGCTATATCAATGGTAAAATGGTGAACAATACAGGGAGCGTTGGTCTACCTTTCGATGGGTTGGCACAGCCATCTTATGTGTTGATCGATATCGGAGGGAATGGAGTGCAAGCCTCGATTGTAAGGACGAATTATGATTTAGCTGGATTAGTAGAAGATATAGAAGCTTCTGATTACCCTCAAAAAGATGTACTGACGAACTTATTAATAAAAGCTTCCGTTTAAGGCTTATTAAACACTAACCACACCCCGGATCCCTCCAAATTTTGGAGGGATCCGGGGTGATAAGAGGCAGAAGTTCCTCTGCCAAAATTAATTCCTTTATTTTTATTATTCAATTACAACCAACCATTTTAATTTTTTCTTCGCTTCTCTTCCCCAGTTTTTCACAGCATCCACCGTAGTGTTTTCTTTCATAGCAATTTCCGAATAAGAAAGATCCTCTATAATGTAATACCTCATCCATTTCCATTGTTTTTCTGTCAATTCTTTTTGAATACCGTTCCAAAAATAGCAGTCTTCCGGATAATCATACGTGCTGTTATCTTCGAGAGTAGCGTGCTGATCCACATAATTCTTCTCGTTCTCTGCTGCTTTGGAATGCTTGCGGATCAGGTCGATGAAGCGGTGGTGAATTTTATAGTTTGCCAGCTGACGGAATGTTCCTCGTGATGGATCGTAAGTCTGATAGGCTTCCCAGAGTGTGATGCAGCCTTCCTGGTAGAATTCCTGCTCCGGGTCGTTGATATGTAGCTTGTGGATATGGTAGTGAATCATGTTGTCGTATTGCTTTAATACTTCCTCGAATGGCTGGTCTAACAAGTTCGACATGGTTATTCTCGTTTCGAGAACCGGTTCTGCAGTTATTAGATATCTATTACTATTATCTGAAGTTAGGTAGTGTTTGGTGTTGTAGCGGATGAAAATATTTTTGAATAGCAGTGGAGGTTATAGCATGATGTGGTAATGTTAAGAAGAATGATAACGAAAGGTGCGGTGTAGATGACAATTTGTAATCGGTGTGGGGAGCATAAAGCGAAAATAACGATGGCTTGGGAGGATGGACCGGAATCGTTATGCATTGATTGTTATAACCATATGCTTTCGGTAGAGTTGGGCATCGAAATTGAAAATAAAGTCGAAGAGTTGACGGTCAAAGATAGCGAAGGCATAAAGCGTACGTTTTTGATTGAGCAAAAGCTGGACCCAATGGGGATATTTATCCGGGCAGAAGAGAATGTAGCGTATGGTTATGAGTTTGCGGTCCATGGCGAATTGTATTGTGACCAGAATGAGCTCCTGCAAAAACTGATTAACAAAATAAAGCAGGGGGTAGGCGTTTCCTATATCGAGGAAAGGGCTTTTCCAAATGGACAAATGTATCACTCTATGGTTCATAATCAGCTGGTTGGAAGAGTAGATTCGAGTGGACTTCACGAGTTGCCGGTCATCGTTGTGGACGGTAAACCTTATACGTGGGAACAGATAGGGAAAATGATGAACACCTATGAAGGCTTCCAGTTCGAGCTGAAAATTCGTGACTTGTTCGATGACATTGATTAGCCCTGGGTTCAGGCACCCTGGTAGGTGGAGGAGCCTGGTGTCTGAACCCGGCAGTCTTATCCTGCAAGATAGCTTTTTACTGGTAAAGGTTCATCGTATGTATAGCTCTGGATATGGTAGGTCAGACTCCAGGACATAGCCACGGGAGTCTGACCCACTGTATTGAGATTTTTGATTTCGACATGGTTTCACCAGTAACAGTGTTCTTTTGGAAGAAAGTGGGCTAGGTTCAGGCACCCTGGGAGAGGAGAAATCCTGGTGTGGCTAATCCCTTTTTCTCCTTATCCAAAAGACAGCTATTAGCAGTGATATACCAGCTGTAAGCAAGGTCGTTTTAAAGTATGGCGGCAAGTAGGTGAATTCTATTGTTTCATCTCCTGGCTGGATGGCAGTACCTGGCATGGCGTAGTTGACTTGTTCTACATCGCGTTTTTCTCCATCGACTTTAACCTGCCACCCTTTTTCATAAGGGACAGGGATAGCCAGGTAACCTTTCTTATCTGCTTGCACGCTTTCAATGGTAACTCGGTTGCCGGCGAGGGTGACCTTTGGCTGGTGATTGTCTTTTTGTGAGGCTTCTTCTAATGCTTCGTAATCTTTTGCATAGATTTCTAGATTATTGAGTGTATAATCTCCTTCTGGCACGCGGATAGAGATAGTTTCTTCTTTTGGTACACGGATCGTGATGTCATTGACATTGGTTTTGTAAATGGATTCCCGGGATTTTCTAGTGGTGCGGAAGTCATTGACCTGCAAGGCGAAGCCGGGTGCCTCTTTTACATTGTTCACTAGATGAAAAGATACATAGATGTCTTCTGCATTAGACTCAACAACCGATGCTGGAAGTGTAATGTCGAGCCCACCTTCTTTTTCTTCTACTACAAGACGTCCCTCGGAATAAGTGCCGCCTTCTACCGCGATGTCTGTCTCCTCCATAAAATTATCATGCTTTGGAATGTTTCCTGCAGTTGTGTTTGCACCTTTGACAATAAGTCCTTGGAGCATCGCCTGTTCGCGGGAGACTGGATGACTGTTTTGGAGTGCTTCTTCGCTGTAAATCTGTTCCGATATCTGCACGAACGGCAATGGATTGGTATTTTCATAGATAGTATAGTTTTCGCTTTCTTTAGCAGGTTCGAAGCCGTATGGTATATTCGCTTCTTTTCCTTTTTCGTACATCATATAGTTGCCGCCCCACAGACTGTGCAGGCTGGGGCGGTTCCCGAACCCGTAATAGCGGCTGACTGTTTCCCATTGCATATCGATTTCAAGGTCATGGTAATAATAGTTCAACAGATTCCCATTCAGAATACTGGAATAAACGCTCGTCCCCGGGAATCCTTGAATGATCGGTGTATTATTCCTGCCATCTGCCTTCCAAGTTACTCTTGCCAGCGGGGAGGAGTCTGCTTCTAAGACGTCATCAACAAGTTTCTGCTGTTCTTCTCCCAGGTATTTTTCACTCTGGATATAATCTTTCGTAGTTTCTTTCACGCCTCCGTTGGAATAAAGCTTGGCGTACTGGTTTTGGTTGATTACGAAAAGCTGAGTCAGGACAACGATAAGGATGAGACCAACATATGCTGCCCTGTAATTTCTGATGTTTAGAAAAATGGCTGGGATGAGCAACATGGCTGATATTGGTATGGATACGGTCCAGAAGCTATCCACCTCGAGACTCGAGTCTGCTAAGTGAAAGATAGCATAGAGAGTAGTAACTCCCAGTACGGATAAAGCCAACATTTTCTTCGTCACCTTTTTCAACGCAGGCAATCCGGCTGCCACAGCACCTCCAATAGCGAATGATGCCAGGTATTCATATCGGTGCTGGGGAGCGGATAACCCGTTGAAAAAACTGGCTGCCCAGGGCATGAAATGCAGCACGATAATAAGCAGGCTCAATGCTGTGAACAGCTTGAACTGCGGCTTCTTGTATAACGGTAAAAGCCCGAGCATCAGCAGGAACACCGCCGGCACTACCAGGTAGGGACTGTCATATAGGATGTTACTGGTGGCTGAAACTAGCGGAATTTCCTGATCAAAGGGCGGACGGATATTTTGCATAAATCCCCATACGGCTGGGACAAGTCCGACAGAGCCGATGCCGAGTCCGAGTAGGGCGGATCCTGTATAATATTTCAACTGTTTAAGTTTAGATGTTTCTTTTGCCACCAGTGGGAAAATCCACCTGGCTGCGATATACATGCCGGTGAACATGCCGTTTATGTAGGCGAAATAGAAATTATCGAAAAAGGAAAGGGCTGTCGCTGCAATCAGCCAGCCCGGCTTTTGTTCGCGGATGATTTTTTCCACGCCGAGAATCAGAAGCGGGAGCCATAAGAACGCGTCGCCGAAGAATTCCCAATAGGTGACATGGCGGAAATACATGGCCGATACGCCGTAAAGCACTGCTCCGATAAAGGCTGTAAGCAGCCTTCCGTTTATGTAGCGGAATACGTAACTTGTGATGATAAGGATAAGCGTCAGTCTTATGATACTGATGAAAACGGTAGCCTGTGCCCAGAACAGAACATCCGGTTCCTTTATGATGGTGAGCGTTTCAAGAATGAACACCACTGAAACCGTAAGGAAGAAAAAGATATTGACGCCATAATAATAGGCGAGCTGGCTGAATGTTCCGCCACCGAGCCCGAACTCAAACGAGTAAAAGAAATTGCCGTTCGTGAACTGTTCATAAAGCATGGCACGGAACGGCACCATCTGGGAGAGCCCATCATCCGGCCCCGCCATATAGACGCCCTGTGCCCATTGGTATAGGAAGAAAGCATGGGCTAGGATAGCTATGATGAGACTTGCGCCGATAAGCAGGATCGTTTGTTTCGTTGTCATATTGTTCACGCCTTACCTCTTCAAAATTTTACTGGTTACAATGAATGTGATCGGCACGGTGAAAATGACCGCGGCCAGTGGAGCAATGTTTCCGTTGATATGAAGCAGGTCGACAAATACATAGATCAACAGCGAAGACACCGACATATTGACCACCTGGGTGAAGGGGAACATCAGGAATTTAGACAGAGTCGGTTTGACTTTATAGGTGAAGTACACGTTAAGGAAAAACGAAATGACCATGCTGATGAAAAAGGCAAGGATGTGGGAGGGGAGATAATGCCACCCGATAAGGTTATAAAAAAGAACATAAAAAAGATAGTAATTCGCCGTATTCAGTCCGCCGACGATGACGAACCGGGTGAATTCATTATTCCACTTTTTCATAGCGATCGTCTTCTGCCACTGACTTCCTTTGATCACGAGTATCCCTCTTCACATTGCTTTCTTTTACCAAGTAGTGTGGTCGCTTTTTCGTTTCCATATAGATTCTGCCCACATATTCCCCGATTACACCAAGGCTCACCAATTGTACCCCGCCGAGGAACAAGATAGATGAAATGGTGGTGAAATAGCCCGGCACGTCTACGCCTCTTATGAGGATTATCCCGAACATGATCATAATATAGAGAAGGCTAAGGCCCATAATGATTAGCCCGGTGTACAAAACCAGGCGGAGCGGGCGCTGGTTAAAGGAGATGACTCCTTCAATTCCGTATTCCAAAAGCTGTTTCAGCGACCATTGCGATTCGCCGTTTTCCCGCTCGACGTTGTCAAAATGGATCGTCTTTTGATCAAATCCTATCCAGGAAAACAGCCCTTTGGAAAACCGGTTCCCCTCACTGAGGCTGAGAATAGCGTCGACTGCCTGTCTGCCCAGCAGCCGGAAGTCGCCTTCGCCGTCATTCAATTTTACATCTATCAGCCGGTTGACCGCTTTATAGTAAAGCGAAGAGAGGAAGGAGCGGCGTTTCCCTTCCCCGTTGCGGTTACGCTTTGCTATCACCTGCTGGTAACCCTCCTGATAGCCTTCGATTAATCCAGGGATTAGTGAAGGCGGATGCTGGAGGTCGGCGTCCATAATAATTACCGCGTCACCTTTGGCATGCTGAAGTCCGGCAAGTAGGGCGGATTCCTTGCCGAAGTTCCTGCTGAAGGACACATATTTCACTTCCGGGTGTTTATCGGCCAGGATGCGGATATTCAGTAAGGTGTCATCCTGACTTCCGTCATCAACAAATACGACTTCCCAAGAGTAGGGGAGCCTGGCAAATTCCTTTTGAAGTGCGTTATAAACCGGATTGATATTTTCAGCTTCATTATAGCCGGGGATGATAACCGAAACCATTAATTCGTTCATGATGTACCTCCGTCGTTTACTCTGCTATCATCGTACCCTTGCTTCTGCAAATTGAAACTTTGCAGGGTATATAAAAGGGAACGGGATGGAAGTATTTTAACGACATTTTTTATCGTTCTTTCTATTTTGGTGTGCTTTTATTAGTCATTTACAAGGATTTCGTCGAATCATGCTTCTATTCTTTCAGTTGATCAAACATTTGAACAATAAAGTACGATAGCTGTGAATTCACCCCGGAGCCCTCCAAAAATTGGATATATGAGGTTGTGCCATCTTTTTTGCTTATAGAAGAACTACTTATACTGACATAACGTAAGCATATAGCGACCTAACGTCACAGTATAGTGTCCTAACGTTGCCATATACCTCCCTAACTCGGCAATACCGCCCTAACGAAAATATTTATCCTTTATAACCTCTTTTAAAAATCTCCTGGACGCGATGCAGCGTAATGTACGTATCGGGATCAATATTTTCCACCAGCTTTTTAAGCTGGACGATTTCCCGTTTATTTATGACGATGTACAGGACATTTTTATCCGTCTGGCTATAACCGCCTTTTGCTTCGAGAACGGTGACGCCGCGGGACATTTTATCCATGACCACCTTCAGGATTTCATCGCTTTTATCGGAAATGATCATGAGTGCACTGCGTTCTTCCGTCCCTTCCACGATGGCATCAATGACTTTCGCTCCTACATATACGGCAATCAGTGTGTACATGGCTTTTTCTTTTCCAATAACAAAAGAAGAACCTGCGATAACGGTAATATCAATAATCAGCATGGCAGTACCGACACTCCATCCCAGCCATTGGTTGAGCAAACGTGCAAGAATGGTAGTGCCGCCGGATGTTCCCCCAGCTTTAAATATCAAACCAATCCCCATCCCTACAGCCAGCCCGGCAAATAATGCCGCTAACAGGGTGTCGTCATTCAATTGATTGCCCCAGCTGGATGTCATGTAGAGGAAAATGGAGGTAAAAACGATTGAAATTATCGTTAATAAGGTCATTCTTTTTGTAAAATACTTATATCCTATCGCGACGAGAGTAGTATTTAAAACAAAGTTCGTTATTCCAGGAGACCAGCCAAACAAGTAGTAAGTGACAATGGTGATCCCTATAACTCCTCCTTCTGAAAGTTTGTTAGGAATGGCAAAATAATTAATCCCAATTGCAAAAATAAAAGAGCCGATGATTAATAGAATCAAGTCTTTGTTGAAGTTTTTCATAGCGCCCGCCTCCCATTCTACAACGAATTATAAGTGAATCTATGCAATAGTAAAAGGTGTCTTGCACGAATCATGCAAAACACCTTTTGTTCTACTAAACATATGAGTCTTGAGTGTGACTAGGAGTGGGGGATGGTTGGATATTTAAGGTTCTAAAACTAGAACCACGCCATCTTCAATCTGTATAGTGGAGCCGATCGTGGCATTGTCTCTTAGCCAGTCATTGGCATGAATGCTAAGCACATAACCATTATCAGGGATGATTGAATTGTTTCCACCTCTTTGGACGACTTTCCCATCAACCACCGTTACCTCATAACCCCATTGATTTGTCCTGGTACGTTCTCCATGCTCTGGAGTATATTGAATCAATTCCCCTGCTCCTCGACCTTTGTTTACACCATCCAACATACGATAATCGATGACATTCAGGTCATGCCACATGCTGTCGATCAGGAAAGGTTTCATGACTTGTTGCCCAATTTTTTGTGGCATCTGATAGGCTTCCATCATCAGTGGATGCAGCTGTTCTTCATATTCGTTTGCTTCTTCTGATTCGCCTTGTTTCTGTGCCATTAAATAATGAACAGCCAATTCACCAGCTTCTCCATACACGTTTAGATTCTTCAGGTAATCTTCGATGGCGTCCAGGAACTCCTCGTTATCTACTTGCTGTCTTACATCGTCAGGGATTTGCTGTAAATGTTCAAATTTCATGATTAATTCTTCGGCTGCTTGTGTCTCATCATTTGACTCATAGGCTTCCCAGAATGTATCTATCGAAGGTTGGATAGTTACTTGTAACGACGGTAGGCCTAAAACACTCTGTACTAAGAAAGGTTTGATTACTCCCTGGCCCATTTTTTGCGGAATTTGCTCAGACTGGTTGAATAGAGTAATCAGCTCTTCTTTGTACGTCTGTGCCTGCTCTGCCTCGTTATTCTTCGCTGCCATTAAATGCTTGACGGCCACTTCACCAGCTTCTCCATAATACTCTAGTTTTTCAAGGTAAGGTTCAATTTCTGTTAAAAACTTTTCATTATCCATCTCCTGGTTTAATTGCTCTGGCACTTGCTGTAGATGTTCAAACTCTTGGATTAATTCATTCGCTGCCTGTTCCGTCCCTTCATTAGATACACAGGCTTCCCAGAAATTCTCTATCAAAGGTGTCAATGTTAGCGATTCTTTGCTAGAGAGCGGCGAAGAATACGAGTTTTCTGCAAATGACCGCACAAGTTCGGATGCATCACCGCCAAAGGATTGGATACTGCGTTCCCAGGAATTTTCAGGGTTATAATCGGACGGATTCCAGCTATAATCGGCAATCGTATATATCGGTATCTTGGATGCTTCTGCTTCGTTCATGGGGTTTGTCGTTAAACCGATCACCCCGTTTTCAGCCAGGTCGGCATCTCTGTTCACGAGTGGTCCAAGGAATAAACTGTTGCGGTCAAAATCATTGACGGGATAGTTATCCCAAAGTAGCAAGTCGTGCTGGAAGATATCGTATACCTTTTCTGCCCCTTCAGAGGTGATATCTTCGGAGACAACTTTAGGACCTGTCCACATAACGATCGTGTCTTCATTAAGTATTTCAGCAAATCGTTCACGGTAAGAGGTAGTACCATTCCCAGAGTATTCAGTTGGAACTGTAATTAAACGCTCAGCCCCTTCGTGCGTTTGAATGAACTCTTCATTGAAGCGATTCAACAGGTAAGCCTGTGCTGCTGCAACCGGGTCGGCATCATCACCGAAGTTCTCCTTGTCTTGTTCACAATGCAGCTGCTGACTGATATCATCCAAAAAGATAGCGTAGGAACGCACGCCAAGATCCCATACGGCTTCCATTTTTTCAGTCAACAAGTCAAAGTCTTCGTCTCCTGAATAACAAATCGACTGACCTGGGGAAAGTGAGAATGTAAAATTCACATGGTTTTCTTTCGATTTATCGATCAATTCCTTAAGTGCTTTTAATTCATCTTCCGGATAAGGTTCGCGCCAGTCTTCCCTGTGGTAGGGATCATCCTTTGGTGCATAGATGTAATTATTCATTTTATTTTCGCCGTAAAATTCGATCTGGTTTAATCGATCTTCATGAGTCCATGGGGGCCCGTAAAATCCTTCGATAGAGCCGCGGATTGACATCTCGGGCCAGTCACGTATTTCTATTTCTTGAATCAAATCTCTGCCGTTACTCTCCTGGATGAGCTGTTTAAAAGTTTTGGCAGCATAATAGGTGCCTGTCTTATCTTTTCCGGCTAAGACAATCTGCTTCTTATCGGTTTCTTTTGCTACTAGTACATAGCCTTCATTTTTTATGGAGGCCGTACCTTCTACGCCAAGATTATCCAACACTTCTACAGAATCCTGGTTTTCTTCAGGTCCGCCAATCCAGATTGTAACCGGTGTGTTCACTTTATCACCAGGTTCCAGACGGATGATCTCTTTGACCTCCGCTTCCTTAAGCGTTTCTTCTACTTCCTTAACTGCATGTTTATCCGTATCTACGCCAATTACGATTCCTACTTTAGGCGTCAGTGGAAAGGTGTTACCAGTTTTGTCGAATTCCTGAGGTGTAGGGTTGATGTTAAGGGCATCGGTGCTCTCAGCGTTTGCCTGCTTTATCCCAATGATCAGAGGTACACATACCAATGCAATCGAACAAAGCCACAACATCTTCTTCAAGCTGTTAACGGGTGTCATATGATGGCATCCTCCTTTTTGATAATCTATTATGTGAACCTTTTATCTTCTCTCCAGGTGCTGGTCTGAAAGATGCAACGAGTTGAGATAAAAGAGTTGGCAACAATGAAATAATCGTGATGAGGGACTGTGGAAACTCTACGAGGTTTGCGGATGACATTTAGTTATTTTGCTTTGCCCAAAAGTCATAGAAGAATTTATGGTAGGGAACGGAAATCTGACAAGATTCTTGGGATTTTCTTCCTGCTATATATTGTAAATTCTAAAATCAATTACCCCAACCAATCAAAATAACTATATTCCTAGACACTTTTATGCATTTTTGGTTACTTGAGTGTTTTGTATTAACGTGATCGTCTCAAGGGTATGATAGTAGGTAATTGAATTGATATTTTTTTGAGGGGAGCGTTCTATTGTGAAAGGGTCGAAGAAAAATTGCTGGGTTGGTACTGCTTTTATTTTATACTTATTAATTGCTCCTCCTGCGACAGGAGCGGCTTTTGGGCCAGATGAATGGCTGGAATATCGTATGAATGACAGCAATAACCCTGTTTTTAAACAGGAAGGTGTGGAACCCCTTGAGGCCACAACCTTCAAGACGGGTGATGAAATTCGTTCGACACCGGTAGTAGCTGGTAATCGTATGTTTGTTGGCAATCATAATTCTGGTGAAATGTATGCTTTTGACATCGAGACAGGCGAGCAGTTGTGGCAAAATCAGGCGCCGAACTGGATTCATTCGGAAATGATCTACCATGAAGGCACGGTGTATGTCGGTTTTGGCAATCGTTTTTTCCAGGGGAACGGGCTCCGTGGTACGGAGGAAAGCGGCGTGATGGCAGTTGATGCAGAAACAGGTGAAACAAAGTGGCAAACAAGCACTGGAGGCGAAGTCATGCCGACTCCTGTGTTTAACGATGGATTTGTTTATGCCGCAACGGGTGACAGGCAGGTGTATAAAATAGAAGCGGAGTCAGGGGATGTCGTAAAAGAGGTTGACCTTGGCCATGTTGTCAGTATGTCTTCCCCTAATTTTTATGAAGGGAAGTTATTTGTTGGGAGCGGGCATCCGCAGCCTTATACCTTTGCTTCCATTGATTTAGCCAGTGATAATTTAGCATGGCAGACGGAAATGCCGAAAGCTTTTGCCGGGCTAGATGATGTCCCGCCTGCGATTGAAGATGATATTGTCGTCACGACCTCCCTGGAGGAGCAGAAGCAATTGTCGCTTAAAGAAGTGTATGAGCAATATGGGCTGCTTGAAGCCTATAAGGAAATGGGAAAGTCACTCACTGGAGATCGGAAAGAGCACCCGGAGCATGTCATTTATGCGCTGGATACGGAGACAGGTGAAGTATTATGGAAGGAAACTCTTGGGTTTGGAGAAATGGTGAAGAACAACAAATCAGGCGCACCGATGATTTATGAAGGAACCGTATACGTGGGGAGTCCGATTACGAAGAAGTTTTATGCTTATGATTTAAAGACAGGTGAGCAGCTTTGGGACTTTCAAAATACCACAATGAAAGCTCCGCCGGTAGCGGATGAAGGAGTTGTCTACTTTACAAACGCCAAAGGCTTTGTCCATGCGCTCGATGCCGAAACAGGGGAAGAAATCGGACGTAAAAAACTCGGCGGCACCCTGGCACCATCCGGACCGATTATTATGAATGATACCTTGATCGTCGGAAGCCAGGACAGCAATGTCTACGCCTTGCCGACGAAAGAGGTCCGAAATGGATCGGATGAATTTACCGCAGACCTGGAGCCACCTGAGAAAAGCCAGTTCAGTTTTTTAACGGTAGTTTATGGGATACCGTTAGTTACATTTGTCGTATTGGTAACTATTCTTATTGTTGCAGTACGCAAAAGCAGAAAAACTAAAATCGAAAGATAAATGAAGCTGCCCCAGGTCCTCCAGATTCTGGAGGACCTGGGGCATAAATGTGAACACCCCGGAGCCCTCCAATATCTGGAGGACTCTACGGTCGGAAAGCTTCACGTCTACCCGAATGGAGCTAACGTAATTCCAGGCAAAGTTTCTATGATTGTTGATATCCGCGATATCTATGCAGACACAAGTAATGAACTGACACGCAGAATCATCCAAGAAGCAGAACGGATAGCTGATGATTTCGGTGTAAATGTCAACCATAAACAAAACCTTGAAGTAACTCCAGTGCCTATTGATGAAGAAAGAAAGCAGCTACTAAACCAGACATTGGAAAAGCATGATATTCAGCCAGTGGAAATTCCAAGTGGGGCGGGTCATGACATCCTTATTGTCGGGCATCATATTCCTGTAGCTATGTTGTTTGTGAACAGTAAAAACGGAGTCAGTCATAATCCGGAAGAATGGTCTTCTTTGAATGTATAGTGCAGGGAGTACATGTGTTAAAAACTTATATTGAATTGATTGATTAACCTTTGTTCTTACCCCAATGCATAGGTTTTAAAAATGAGCTCTAGTAGCTTAATAAGAGGGGGCTGTCCCAAAAGCCTCTTTAAAATGAAAAAACCACGAAGAAATTAATTTTCTTCGTGGTTTTTTTGTTGTGAGCTTATTTCCCCAGTGAAACAGGCGGTTCCACTCCGCCTGTTTCAGGAAGTTGTGGGCGATGGCGACCAGCCCGAACTCTATATTCACTTTATCGATGCCCCGGAGAGAAAATTTCCGGAACGACCGATTGCCTTTGATATGACCGAACACACTTTCCACCTCAACTTTTCGTCTGGCGTAGATGCGTGCTCCTTCGTCACACCAAAGGCTTTCCCTTGCTTCCTCTTTCAGTTGTTCATATGCCGAATTATAGTAAACACGCCGGTTTCCTTTTACTTTCGTGCATTTTTCTTTTAAAGGGCAGCCGGCACACTCTTCACATTCATACACCTTGAATGTTCGCGTATATCCGTACCGATCGGTACGGTGAGAATGGAATTGAAAAGGAACCTTTCGTCCATTCGGACATATGTAATAATCTCCATCTGCCTTGTACTCCCAGTTCATAACCTGACTTGGGTCTTTCTTGAACGAACGAGACTGCTCTTTCCGCATCGTGTTGTATGGAATGAGTGTATCAAAACCTTCCTTCTTTGCGTATTTGTAATTGGTTTCTCCACCATAACCTCCATCAGCGACAATTGTGTTGGGGAACGGAAGATCTGCAGCCTGCAGCTTTTGAATATGCGGTTCAAAACAACGGGTGTCCGTAGGACGCTGATGGATCGAGTAGCCGATAATAAATTGGTTTTCTGTTCCTGCCTGCACATTATAGCCGGGTTTTAACTGTCCATTCTTCATGTGATCTTCTTTCATTCGCATAAAAGTGGCATCGGTGTCTGTCTTGGAAAAACTATTGCGATCACCGAAGGTGGCTAGCTGGGTTTCATACTTTTTCAAACGAGGAAGGTAGTCCTGGCTCAACGTTTTATAGATACGTCGTTTGGCACGGAATACTGCCTTTTTTTCTTTCTTCTTTACCTTATCAGTTTCCTCTTCGACCGCCTTTTCTGCCTGCTCTACCTGTGCTTCTACCTTTTGGACCACTTTTTCTAATTGTTCCGAAGTTACTCGCCGTTCAGAAGATCCCTCTTCAGTAAGTATTTTTTCATCCAACTGAATGGCATCTTCAATATCCGCGAACGTTTGATCCAATTTTTCCTGTAGTTTCTCTTCGTAACGTTGGACGGATTTTTTCCAAACAAACGTGTACTTATTGGCGTTCGCCTCGATTTTGGTTCCATCAAGGAAGTAGTTGTCCATGGATATGTATTCTTGGTCGATCAGAAGTTTAATCAACTCCGTGAATAAGGGCTCAATGATTGCCTTCATCCGTTCTGAGCGGAACCGGTTGATGGTTCGAAAATCTGGTGTCTGTTGGCCAGCCAGCCACATCATCGGCAGATGTTCCCGAAGTGCTTTGGCGATTTCGGTGTAAGCGTATAAGATAACCTTTGTCATCATTTTGGGATGATAGGAGCTCCGACCGCCCCCTTGATATTGGGAAAGAAAGATGTCATCGTTGACCTGTTCCACCATGGCATGAATGACACGGACCACATGGTCCTCGGGAATTAAATCACTGAAGTCCATTGGTAGAACCAACTGCCCCATGTTATAATCAATGAAAGTAGCTGAAGAGTTACTCATAAAAAAATCGCCTCACTTTTCGTTTTTTGTTGGTTTGGTCGCTTACATTATAACGAATGAGGCGATTTTTTTGTATGTAAAAAAGAATATTTTTGCATTGTTGATTGGCAATTTGGGCAGGGAAACGATGAGACTCCTGCGGGAGAAGCAAGACTGACGAGGCCCCGCAGGGCGTAGTCCGAGGAGACTTGTCGTCTGCCCGCGGAAAGGGAATCGTTTCCCAGCCCCACTTTTCCGGTATCAACAATAACGAAAAAAGGCTGCCCCAATTAGTCTATTACAGACTTATGGGACAGCTCCCTCTATTCTTGAAAAAAAAGCTTTGGCAGGGGGAGCGATTGATGATTGATATAACTGTAGATGGGATTAAAAAAACCCCAAAAGGAAGTTGAAGGTTCCTTTTGGGAATAAGTAGATATCCATCTCAAGTAGCTGGGAGGTCAACTTGAATGGATGATTCGTTTATCATTATAACAGAACATACGTTCTTATTCTAGTGCTTTTAATTAAAGTGAATCTTATCTTACCCCAGGTCCTCCAAAGTCTGGAGGATCCGGGGTGAGTAAAGTTTTTTGGTTATTTTCCGCCTGTGAAGGTGACGCCTTTTATGAAGTAACGATTGAAAAAAGCGTAGATAAGCAGTGATGGGATCGTCATGACGGTAGAAGCGGCCATGATTAAGTTCCAAAAACTGATGTACTGTCCTTTAAATGTATTCAACCCCAAAGTAAGGGTAAACATTTCTTCATCAGACATGATGATCAGCGGTCGCATGAAATCATTCCACGAGGCCATAAAAATGAAGACAGCCTGAGCAGCCAGGGCTGGTTTTGCTAAGGGCATTACGATTCGGAAGAACGTCCCCAGACGGCTAAGTCCATCCATTTGTGCAGCCTCTTCCAGTTCTTTCGGGAAGTTGAGGAAGAACTGACGCATCATGAAAATGAATGTCGCATTGACCATGCCAGGTATGATCAGCCCTTGATAGGTGTTCAGCCAGCCAAACATTTTAAGAATCAGATAGCTTGGAATCAAGGTGACTTGAAAAGGAATCATCAAAACGACCAGAATTAACATAAACCAGAAGTTACGGCCGGCAAACTTAATCCGTGCTAGCGCATACCCTGCCATCGAATTAAAAATGATATTTAAAATGACCATACAGGTGGTTATAAATACACTATTGAACATCCACCGTAAGAATAACGGCTCTTTTGAAAATATTTGGATGTAGTTATTTAATGTGAAGTTTTCAGGTAAAAAGGTGATTCCTGATACGATTTCCTCTAATGGCTTGAAGGAGGAAAGAATCGCCCATAAAAATGGGATGAACGTGATGACAGCATAAGTGATGAGTACGGTATAGACAAATGGTTTGGAAAATATGCTCTTTTTCATCGTAAGTCCTCCTTAATCATGAAGCTTCTCTTCTCCGAAGAATTTCTTTTGAATGAGCGTAACGACCATGATGATAATGGCGAGTCCCACTGCTAATGCTGAAGCATATCCCATATCGAGCGATTTAAAGGCATATTGGTAAATAAGGAGAACAATCGTCAAGGTAGAATTGTTCGGTCCTCCCGAGCCGCCTGAGAAAATATAAGATTGGTCGAACAGCTGGAATGTGCCGATGAGGCCCATGACCACTACAAAGAATGTGACTGGTTTCAAAATCGGTACGGTGATATAAATGAACTTCTGCCACCAGTTTGCACCATCAATTGTTGCTGCTTCATAGACTGAATCCGATATATCCTGCATGGCTGCTAGGTAAATGACCATGAAGAATGGTGCTGTCGCCCATATGTTCATAATCATGATTGACTTCAAGGCAATGTTGGGGTCGGCTAGCCAGTTATAAGTTGGTAGACTTAAAAATTTTAGAAAGTTGTTGATCAGGCCATCCGGGTTGTACATCCACATGAAAATAATCGTCAATACCGCTGAAGATGTAACCGTAGGCAAAAAGAATATGATACGGAAGGCATTTTTCCCCCGTATATTGGAATTAAGAGCTGCAGCTAAAAGTAACGCTAATATCGTTTGGATTGGAACCACGATCAGTACATATTCCGCTGTGTTTTTAAGCGCGATAATGGCACGTTCATCATCTATGGTCCGTGTATAATTTTCTAAACCGATAAATTCATACCCGATCCCACCGAGGAGCTGAACATCATTAAATGATAAGTAAAGAGCGTATAAAATCGGGATGACGACAAAAACACCGATGGTGAAGATCGTCGGGCTCATAAATATATAGCCGGATAAGCCTTCTTTGAATGATTTAGTCATCCGTTTTTTAGTCTTATTTCCCCGGTTTATGCCTTTTGATTGCGCCTTTTTTCTATCATCCGAGTGATCCACTTTTCTTGCTGGCTCCATATTGACACCTCTTTCTTAAAGATAAAGGAGACGAAACTCGCCTCCTTATCCTTTAGTTAGCTGACCCGATTTCTTTGTTGGCAGTTTCCTGGGCTTTCTTTAAAGCTTCCTCAAGACTTTGTTCACCAAGTAATGCACTGCTGAATTGGTTATCAAAGTTATTCATGATTGTAGGCAGGTTCTTTCCAGCTTGCCATGGCTGGGCATAAGCGGAGCCTTCGATGAAAGAACCTCGTAGTGGATCATCAGCGTAACCTAGTTCTTCAGCAACAGATTGACGTGTTGGGAGAGCAAAACCTTTGCTTGTCCAGATCTCCATGCCATCTTTTCCAGTAAGGTAAGAGATGAGTTCCCAAGACGCATCTTTAACTTCAGATTCTTTGTTCATAACATACGCAACCGTAAAGGCAGCGGTCGCTTTTTCTCCATTAATGGTCGGTAGTTCCGTTGTCGTGAATTCAAGCTGTTGAAAGTTGTTTTCCAGAAATGGAATGGTCCAGTTTCCTTCAATGACCATTGCTGCTTTTCCTTGTCCAAACATATCTCCGCCCCAGTCTGTACCTACATCAGAGGGCAGACCTGCAGTTTTTTCATCGGTATACATGTCGACAACGGGCTGTAATGCTTCAATAGCATTGTCTCCAGCAAATGCAGCATTTCCTTCACTATCGGTAACCTGTCCGCCATGTGGCTGGAATTTATAAAATTGTCTTGCCAGCTCTTGGGAAATCCCAAGCCCGAATCGTTCCGGCTGACCATCTCCATCTTCATCGACGGTAAGTTTCTCTGCATACTCCTGCAGTTCTTCCCAAGTTTCTGGCGGTCCTTCTAAGCCAGCTTCTTCAAAGGCTTCTTTGTTATAAAATAAGGAAAGCGTAGAGAAGTCTTTCGGAAATCCATAGTAAGTTCCTTCGGATTTAAATGCATTTAATAATGGTTCCTGGAAATCTTCCAAATCAAAGTCATCTGTAACGTAATCATTTAGTGGTTCTAATACGCCAGTATCAATTAAGCCAGGAGCTTCGGATGCGTCAAGGTAAAATACATCTGCTGCTTCTCCACCTACCAGACGGGTTTTCATCACATCCATATATTGGTCAGATACAACTTCGTGCTTCACTTCAATATTCGGATGCTCTTCTTCAAATGCCTCCAATGTCTGTTGTAAAAGCTCTTTTTCTTCCGGAGAAGCACCCCATCCTGCGAGTTCTACGACTGTTTTGTCTCCATCGTCTCCGCTGCCACTGGAAGAATCGCTGCTGCACCCTGCTAATACACCACCCAATAACATTCCTGTGACTCCGACTGTCGCCAACATTTTGTTAATTTTCATATCCATCTATCCCTTCTGATTTTTTAGCTGAACACCGCTGAATTCGTTTCCAAAATCACTTGTAACCCGGTTGTGTTCGTGGATATTTCAATTTGATAAGATTCTTGACTTCTTTTTACACGCAATGATAAATGACCTTGACCTAATGGGAGTTTATCTAACGTTAACTCGTTCATTTCATCTAAGAAATGAGGGGCGACCACTAATTCCTTACTCTTATAGTCGGGGTTAAGTCCAAGCATCGTTCGGATGAATGTCAATGGTGTCCCGGCCGCCCAGGCTTGCGGGGAGCAGGCAACTGGATAAGGAACGGGCTTACCTTCTTCCTTGCTATAGCCGCAGAATAATTCCGGCAGGCGTTCATATTCAAAATGATGAGAAGCATCGACCAACCCTTGCATCACAACTTTTGCATGCTCGGCGCCTTTCATGCGGCCCATGCCAAGGAGAATCATGCTATTGTCATGCGGCCATACACTGCCATCGTGGTAACTGATTGGATTATAGCCGGCTTCTCCTTCGCCCATGGTGCGTATCCCATAACCTGAAAACATAGCTGGGGAAGTGAGCATGTCCATCACACGTTGCGCTCGTTCATCTTCTATCATTTCAGAGAATAAGACATGGCCAGGATTAGAAGTCACAGTGCCGACCTGGTCTTTATTTTCATCTAAAGCTATCGCATAAAATTGTTTGTCTTCCATCCAGAAAGCTGCTTCAAATTTTTCTTTTAAGTCAGTGGCTTGTGTTCTCAATTTAGCAGCATTTTCTTTTTGCCCAATAGATTCATAGAGTTCAGCAACACCAACCCGTGCCTGATAGACATATCCTTGAACTTCAGCTAAAGCTATTGGCGATTGGGCCAAGTCCCCATTCCGGTGGACGACGGAATCCGCGGAATCCTTCCAGCCCTGGTTAGCGATCCCTTTACTGGCTTCCTGGTGGTACTCGACAAACCCGTCACCATCCCTGTCGCCATACTCATCGATCCAGCTCAGGGCAGCTTTGACATTTGGAAGCAACTCTTCAAATAGCGCAATGTCTTTCGACCAGTTGACGTATTCCACAAGTAGAATCAAGAAGAGGGGGGTGGCGTCAATCGTCCCGTAATAAGGGGTGAAAGGGATCTGACCAGTGTTCGCCAATTCGCCGTAACGAATCTCGTGCATGATTTTTCCTGGTTCTTCATCACGCCAGGAATCTTTCTTCGTCCCCTGGTAATGGGCCATTGTTTTTAATGTCCCACGGGCAATTTCAGGCTGGAAAGGCAACATTTGCAGTGCTGCGATCAGGCTGTCTCTTCCGAATGGAACACCGAACCATGGCAGACCTGCGACAAAGAAGGAACCGAAGCCGACATCCGTCGAAAGTGCCTGGAGATCCTGAATCCCGCGATCAACTAGACGTTGGAGCGGTTGATGATCGGTTGTTATTTTGGTTACTGATTCGTTCCAGTTCTGGTATGTAGATTGTAGTTGTTTAAATGCCTCAGCTCTGTCTAAAACTTGTACTTTTTCATCAGCCACAGCCGGAATAATATGAAAAGTCACTTCCTGAACTTCTTCGTGAGCGAGGCTAACTGGAATTTTTATAGCTCCATCCTCAATGGCTATTGTCGTGTCGCTTTCCCAGGTTACTCGTGTATTTCTTTTTACATCATCTGCTCCAAGATAAGAAAATGTCAGGGAGTCATTTGTTTCTTTGGGCTCTAATACCTTTCCAACTTCGCCATTCTGAAAACCCCGGACGATGAACATATCTGCAAAGTCGGCATCCAGTGCAAGTTCCACGTTAAAGTTGACGGCTTTAGGGTTATAATTTCGAATGGATAAGGTTTCGTATAATACATCATTGGAGATGAAGCGGTGTCGCTTGATTTCCACGGATTCTCGCCAAAGTTCCACTTCGCCGTCTTTTTCGATATGAGGATTCGTCAGCATCATTTCGGTAGCATAGATATTATCAGCTTCTGATTTAAGCAAGATCGGGTCTTCGCCGTTGACTTTTAGGCTCATCTCACTCAGGAAGCGGGTGTCTTTTTTATACAACCCTAATCCATAGGGGTGGTTAATCGGTATATCTCCATTTTTATCCGTAAGAAAGAAAACTTCATTGTCTTTTAACACACGATAGTCCATCATCTCATCCTTCCGTCCAAAACGTTTCGGGAAAAGCTGTAAAAAATATCCGAAACGTTTCGGAATTTCATTAAAAAAATTTAGTTTATTTTTGTGGTAGTTTGTCTGACTTTCAATTCATTATCTATGATTTTTACCCTGTTTGTTTCGGTACCCTGGAGAATCCCAACCAGCAAATCAGCAGCTGTAAAGCCCATTCGGAATGTATCCTGAGCGATAGTGGTAAGGGCGGGGCTGACGTAAGCTGCGAGCGTGATATCATCATAACCAACTAATGATAAGTCATCTGGAATCTTTCTGTTCAGCTGCCTGGCTGCTCGCATAACTCCTAAAGCCATCAAGTCACTGGCACTCACAATAGCAGTAATTTCAGGGAAAGCGGTCAATAGTTCGAGTGTGACTTGTTCTGCTTTTAATTCTGTATATTCGCCATTTACGATCCATTCTTTCCTGATGGGCAGGTTGCGCTTTTGCATCCCAAGTTCAAATCCTCTTAGCCGCTCCTGGCTGACAAATGCCTGGTCGTGTCCGTTGACCATAGCAATGTTGGTATGGCCTAATCCTGATAAGTGCTGGACCGCTCGGAATGTTCCATCCACATTATCTGTCGTGACATAACCGGTGGTTTCATTTTCCAATGGTACATCAATCAATACACAAGGAATGTCGCTTTCAAAGATTTCAATTAAATAAGGATCGTCTTTCTTGATTCCCTGTACGATCACACCGTCTACACGACGCTCACGACAAAGCTGGGTGTACGTTTTTTCTTTTTGCTTGGATGAATTCGTATTAAAAAGGACTAAATCATAATCCATCTCTCCACAATACTCATTGATTCCCGTCAGCACGTCGAAGACAATATTGTCTTTGGACCCTTCGCGGGATAACCCAGAGACGAGCAATCCTATGGTTTTTGTTTTTTTCATAACAAGACTACGGGCTAAAGCATTGGGACTGTATTCAATTTCTTTTGCAATTTGTTCAATTTTTTGCCTGGTTTTTGCATTGACGTCGGAGTAACCATTCAATGCCCGTGAGACAGTTGTAACCGATACTCCTGCTAGCTTTGCGATATCTTTGATTGTTGCCATAGTAGTCTCCTAGCTTTTCCAAAACGTTTTGGATAATTGATTTGACTCAAAGTATACACATAATGAAAGCGTTTTACAAGGTGTTGTCAGAATTTTTTCAAATACAGTACCCCAGGTCCTCCAGATTCTGGAGGACCTGAGGTGTTTTGGTTTAGAAATCTATTAGATTTGGTTGCTGTTCTATTAAGGTTGTTGTAAAATTATACTATGAATGCAAGCGCTTGCATAACAATCTAAAATACCTAGGATTAAAGTTATTCTTTTTATTTAACCTTTTGCGCAATCGTTTGCGCAACTTGTTGCTCACTATGTAAAGGAGAAAGGAGGCATAAAAGCGGGCGTTTCTACTAATCTATTCAGGGAGGAAACTATTACATGAGAAGAAATACACAGCGTAACTTCTCCATTTTTATGATTTTGATCATGCTGTTGAGCTTATGGTCACCAATTGCACCGGTTCAACAGGTACACGCGGAAGATTCTTCACAGGCGAATGCGACAGAGGAAAAAATAGTTCAATTTAATTACATTCGAGAAGATCAGATATTTGGAAAGTGGAATATATGGGTTTGGAACACTGGCGAACAAGACGACCAGATTAATTTTGACTCCTATGAAGGCAATACTGCTACAGCCAATATTGCTGTGGCACCGGAAACAAAAGAGTTCGGTTTTGTCCTGCGCAGTAATGAAGACTGGGATACCGCGGAAAAAGAATTTGGCGACCGCTTCATCCAGGTAAGCCAAAACGACACCATCACCAAGGCATACATAACGAGCGGTGTCGAGGAAGTCAGGATTGTGCCGGATGGATCCGCTCCGGTCATTGATAATGGCGACGCGACTTTCTTTTACCGTGATAAAGAGTTGTTCGCTGCTGACGCCATGGACACTATCGATAAAGTAGAGTTGCAATTTAACGGTGAAACAAAGGAAATGACATATGAACCGGAGAATGAACGGTTTGTCTATATGTACAATGACATCCTTAATGGCGAGCACGAATATACGTATCTTGTTACAAAAGATGGGGAAACCACTGAGGTGACGGACCCTTATAACACGGTAGACGGCGTTTCTACCATCAGTTTTGAAAAAGCTGACCTGAGTGTGGGTGGAACCGTTGAACCGTTAGCTATCGACTATAATCAAAATGCTGTGCTGTCGGTAGATGTACAGGGAGAAGCGGAAATCTCCCAAATGTTTGCGGATATTTCTGCTTTAGGCGGGTCCAGCAAGCTTGAAATCGACCCCGACTTACAGGAAGTGACGATAGCGGTAGATAATGATGTGACCGCCGGAACGAAAACTATCCCACTTACTGTTGTTGATTCATTTGGCAATTCCCATGAAGGCACAGCGGAAGTGGAAGTGAAAACGCGCCAGTCTGTCGGCGAAGCTGATTTTGACTGGGACGAGTCGATCATTTACTTTATGCTGACCGACCGTTTCTTTGATGGTGATGACACCAATAACGATCCTTATGGTATTGGATATGACACAGAAAAACGTGGCACGTACCAGGGTGGAGATTTTGAAGGGATCACGGAGAAACTGGATTACCTCGACAACCTTGGGGTGAACACGATCTGGATCAGCCCGATTGTTGAAAATATCAAATATGATGTCCGGTATAACGAAGATGGCGACCAGCCTTATTATGGTTACCACGGCTACTGGGCGAACAATTTTGGTGAACTGAACCCTCATTTTGGCACGATGGAGGAGTTCCACAACCTGATTGATGAAGCCCATGCCCGCGATATGAAAATCATGGTCGATGTCGTGCTGAATCATGCCGGTTATGGCTTGAAAGAAGTTGATGGGAACGTTCCTGAAGCAGAACAGCCAGAAGGTTATCCAACCGACGAGGATCGCAGTCGCTTCAGTGATCTTGTCCGTCAAGGCACCGATGTAGGAACTGATGAAGTTGTCGGTGAACTGGCCGGACTTCCTGATTTTATTACCGAAGATCCGGACGTGCGCCAGCAAATTATCGACTGGCAGACTAGCTGGATCGATGCGGCTACAACTGATGAAGGTAACACAATTGACTACTTCCGCGTCGATACCGTGAAGCATGTGGAAGATACGACGTGGATGGCATTCAAGAATGCGATCACAGAAAAAATGCCGGAGCACAAGCTGATCGGAGAAGCTTGGGGAGCGAGTGCCAATGATGATTATGGCTATCTCGAAACGGGCATGATGGACTCCCTTCTTGATTTTGGTTTTAAAGGAATAGCCCATGAGTTTGTCAATGGAAGCTTGCAAGCAGCCGATGAAAAACTGGCGGACCGTAACGCTGAAATCGACAACACAGCGACACTAGGACAGTTTTTAGGCAGCCATGATGAAGATGGATTCCTGCATTCCCTTGATGGAGACGAAGGAAAGCTGAAAGTTGCGGCTTCTTTGCAGGCGACAGCAAAAGGGCAGCCGGTCATTTACTATGGGGAAGAGCTTGGCCAGTCGGGAGCCAACAACTATCCAGAGTATGATAATCGCTACGATTTTGCCTGGGATCAGGTAGAAGGTAATGATATTTTCGATCACTATTCGAAAATATTGAACTTCCGTGGTGAGCAGTCCGAAGTTTTTGCAAAAGGGGAAAGAAGCTTTGTCGGCGGCTCTGATAATGAAGAATTCTTATTATTTGAGCGTGCTTATGAAGACGACTCCGTTTATGTCGGACTGAATGTTGCTGAGGAAGCGAAAGAAGTGACGGTGGAGCTGGAAGGTGGCACGGCTGTGACCGACCATTATTCCGGTGAAGTATATGAAGCATCAGAGGCAGGACAGGCTACCGTTACCATTCCTGGAAAAGCTGACGGCGGGACGGCGTTGTTGACCGTTGACAGTGGAGCGATTATAGGAGTTGGAAATAGTGACGGCGATGATGGTACGGAAGTCGAACCTGTACCGGAAGACTCCATCCGCATTCACTACAAGCGAGACGATGGTAACTATGAAAACTATGGCTTATGGCTATGGAATGATGTTGCTGACCCTTCTGGCAACTGGCCGACTGGCGCAACCATGTTCGACGGGTTCGATGACTATGGTGCCTATGTTGATGTTGAGCTAGCGGAAGGTGCGAAGAATATCGGATTCCTGGTTATGGATGTAACTAAGGGTGATGATGGTAAAGATGGTGGTGACAAAGGTTATACGATCACCAATCCAGACATCAACGAAATTTATATCAAACAAGGGTCCGATGAAGTGTACACATATGAGCCTGTCGATTTACCGGAAAATACCGTACGAATTCATTATGACCGTGATAACGATGACTATGAAAACTTCGGTCTTTGGAAGTGGGGCGATGTAGCAAACCCTTCCGTGAATTGGCCAGTGGATGCAGCATCTTTTGATGGTATCGGTTCGTATGGTGCTTATGTTGATATTGAGCTGAAGGATAATGCGAAGGAAATTGGCATGATCACGCTTGATACTACAGATGGCACTAAAGATGGCGGCGATAAGACGTTCAACCTGTTGGATCGTTATGATCAGCTGTTCCTCAGACAGGGAGATGACAATGTATATGTATCTCCATACTGGGAGCTGGCGACTGGACTCACATCAGCCGAAGTAATTAATGAAAATACTATTCAGTTGAGTTTCACGATGACCGATGGACTTTCTCCAGAAGACTTGCTGGCTGAATTGGTCATCAAAGATGCTGATGGTAATGAGGTAACAGCTGAAAGTGCTGAAATCACTGGAGATAAGACAGTAGAAGTGACGGCAGCTTTCGATTTAGAAAAACTTCCACTAACGGTGGAGTATGGGGACAGGTCGGTTACCGCTAACAGCGGCTGGCGGATGATCGACGAACTGTATGCTTACGATGGCGACGATCTTGGCGCCACATATAAGGATGGCAATGCTGTTTTGAAACTATGGGCTCCAAAAGCAAGCAACGTTGTGGCGAAGTTTTTTGATAAAGAAGATGCCTCCACAGAAATCGGACGTGTTGACCTGACGAAAGAAGAAGGCGTCTGGTCGAAGGAAATCACTGCTGGGGAGCTGGGAGTAGACGACCTGGCAGGATACTACTACCAGTACGAAGTGACCAACGATGGTGTAACGAAAAATGTACTGGATCCATATGCCAAATCAATGGCAGCCTTCACTGTTGATACCGAAGGCAACCCTGGTCCAGACGGTGACGATGTCGGAAAAGCAGCAATTGTTGACCTGGAAGGTACCGATCCAGAAGGATTCAGCCATGCAGACATCGATGGCTATGAAAAACGGGAAGATGCAGTCATTTATGAAGTGCATGTTCGTGACTTCACATCGGACCCATCGATTGAGGGCGACTTGAACGCAAGATGGGGTTCCTATCAGGCGTTCATCGACAAACTTGATTACATCAAGTCCATGGGTGTCACCCACGTACAACTTTTGCCAATTATGGCGTGGTACTATGGCGATGAAACGAACATGAATGAGCGCGAACTGGAGTACTCTGCTGCAGGTAACTCGTACAACTGGGGTTATGACCCGCACAGTTACTTCTCACCGGACGGAGCGTATTCTGAGGATGCTGCCGACCCTGAACTGCGCGTGAAAGAAACGAAAGAACTGATCGATGCTATTCATGACGCTGGCATGGGTGTGGTGCTTGATGTGGTTTACACGCATACAGCTAAAACCAGCACATTGAATGACATCGTTCCTGATTACTATGCATTCCAGGATGACCAGGGCAACTTCCTTGGCGGCTTTGGCAACAACCTTGCAACCAATCACACCATGGCTGAAAAGCTGATGGTCGATTCCGTGAAATACTGGTTCGAGGAATACAAAATTGACGGCATGCGTTTTGATATGATGGGTGATGCCACTTACCCGGCGGTCCAGAATGCCTATGACGCAGCTGCTGAAATAAACCCGGACGCCTTGTTTATCGGGGAAGGCTGGCGGACATTTGCCGGCCATATTGCAGATCCATCTCTTGAAGGCATGGGTGCCGATCAGGAGTGGATGGATAAAACCGATGATGTCGGCGTGTTCTCCGATGAAATGCGTAACGAACTGAAATCCGGTTTCGGTTCAGAAGGCGAGCCGCGCTTCCTTACCGATGGTGCGCGGGATATCGATACGATTTTTAACAATATCAAAGGTCAGCCGTCCAATACAGCGCAGGATGATCCAGGCGACATGGTCCAGTATATCGCGGCGCACGACAACCTGCCGTTATATGATGTCATCGCCCAGTCGATCAAAAAAGATCCTGCGGTACCGGAAAATGACTTAGAAATTCACAAGCGTGTCCGACTTGGAAACGCAATGATTTTGACATCACAGGGCACAGCATTCCTTCATGCCGGCCAGGAGTTTGGCCGCACGAAACAGTGGCATGGTGAGGGAGTACCGGAACAGAAATATCATGAGCTGGAAGGTGAAAGTGGCGAATCATTTGGATACTTCATTCATGACTCCTATGACTCTTCCGATGCCATCAATATGTTTGACTGGGAAAAAGCAACCAAAGAAGAGGAATATGCCGTGAATTATGTGACTGGGGAATTTACCAAAGGCATGATCGAACTGCGGAAATCTACCAATGCTTTCCGCTTAGGCGATCAGGCGCTCGTCGATGAGAATGTCTCGTTGCTGAATTTTCCTGAAATACAGGAAAACGATTTATTGATCGGCTATGAATCTGTTTCAACTGATGATACAGGTAACTACTATGTATTCGTCAATGCCGATGGTGAAGCACGCAGCCTGACACTTGGAGACTACAACTTCCGAGGAGGTCAAGTGCTTGTAGATAGTGACGAAGCAGGAGCTGATTCCGTTGATGAGCAGTCCGGCTTTGAATTGACTGAGGAAACACTGACGATCGATCCGTTGACTACGGTGGTGATCAAGCTTGATGAACGTAAAGCAGATGAAGAGCCTACTGTTAGTGAGAAGGTTCAATTTGCAGCTGAAGATTTCTTAGCTGGAGAGGTAACTGCAGAAGACGCAGCTGATAGCTTAGTCGGTATAGCTTCTGCAGGGGAACTGTCTCCAGCAGAAATCAAAGAGCTTATTTTGAAAGTAGCTTTGGAAGAGGACAATGGAGAAGTGGTGATTAATAGCTTCTCCACTGATACTAAGCAAGAGGAAAAGCGCATTAGCAAGAAACGAGCAATCGAAACTGCCGGTGAGCAGATTGAGCGCAGCTTAGAAAAGATGATGGAAGGTAAAAAGAACTCAGAAAAGATAGCATCTAAACAGGTGAAAGAAGCATTAGAAAAGATAAAAGAACTCAAATAAATGTAACGCACCCCGGAGCACTCCAAAAACTGGAGGACCCGGGGTGTTTTCGTTTCTACCCCAGGTCCTCCAGATAATGGTAATGTTATTTTTTTGCGGCGTTTTCGCCGAGGATCAGGTAGCTGAGTTCCTCGTTTGAAAGGTTATTGAATACTTGTCTATTTGCTAAATAGAATATACCGCCTAATGCAATCCAGATAATCAAGGCTATTCTGGATTCGATACCTAAATAAGCAGGTGAGAACGGTAATAGCAATAGCAGCATGAACACGATACTTGCGATCATACCCAACAAAGCGATGAACTTTTTCGTTGGGTTGGTTGTGATATTGGCATTTGCGACTTTCGTACCGGTATTCCACTTATAGAACGTATAAGCTGTATAACTGGTATAGAAATAAGCGATAGATACACCAATCGATGACATATCTACGACCCACAGCAATACTTCACGCCCGAACCAAGGCGCAAGGGAAGCGATGATGGCCGTGAAAATGATGCCAACATACGGTGTGCCAGACTTCGGATGAAGCTTAGAAAAAGCTGGCGGCAGTATTTTTGCCCGGGACATTGCAAACAACAGGCGGCTGGAAGAAATGGTAAAACCATTTAATCCTGTGAATATCCCCATGCTGAGTGCCAGTACTAATAAGGAGAGACCTGTAGTCCCGAGTAAGTCGCTGATCGCTGCCCCGGTTCCCCAAATATATCCTGCTTCTACCATTTGCTCCCATGGATTAGCCATGGCAGTTGCAATAGTCATCATACTGTATAAAACTAAGGCGAATACGATCGCTAAAATAATCAAACTGAACGCTTTTTTAGAAGAAAAATTGAATTCTTCTGCTGCCTGAGGAATGTTATCAAAACCTACATATGCCCATGGTGCAATTGCTACGATTGATAGAATCGCAGCTAAGGTAGATATCTCAGGCTTGAATAAAGGCTGAACGTTTTCGAAACTTCCTTGTGGTGTGCCGCCCACAAGGGTGGTAAGAATAAAGACACCGCCAAGCATAATCAAACAGAAAATAAATTGCATTTTTCCAGATAAACCGCTGCCTTTGATATTTAAGTAAGTGAAAAAAGCTAATGCGACAGTGGCAACAAGAATTTCAACTAAGTATACGTCCCATCCGGCAATCGAATAAAGCTTTAAATTCATGGTGAAATCCGGAAAGACAAACTTGAACATCAGAGCAAATGCTGACGCGTTCAGTGCAACGATACAAATATACCCGAGTGTTAAAAACCAGCCGCAAATAAATGCGTGTGTTTTCCCCATACTGATAAAAGAATAAGCGAACTCTCCGCCGGAAACAGGGAATTTTTCAATGAGAAAACCATAACTGACCGCAATCAGCCCCATCAGGATGGCTCCAATTGCAAAACCGATGATGACACCTAACGGGCCGGCTTTCCCCATCCATTCTACCGGCAGGACAAATGCTCCCCATCCGATGGATGATCCTAAAGCAATTGCCCACACCCAATGGGGCTTTAACGTTTTATCCAGAGTTTTTCTACTCATAGTTACCTCCTAGTTTTGGAATGGATTCTTTCTAAATCATTAATCCCTTATCTTTTCCCATCTTTCATATAAAGCAACCCAGTTATAGTATTTCTGATAAACAAACTTTTTAAGGGGGCTTTTGTATGTTCTGCATAATTTCCCCTTAATATTTTTAATGGGGGATATTCCATAATAAGGAACTTCCGAAAAGTAGTAATATTATTACCAAACCTGTATATAGATTGTAACTAAGCTGAAATTGCTTCTCTTTTAACGCAAGGTTAAGCTGAATACATAGCAATAAGGAGGAATTCTATCATGCAACGATTAATGTGCAAAGGTAAAATACACCGGGCAACAGTTACAGAAGCGGAATTAGATTATGTTGGGAGCATTACGATTGATAGTAAATTGATGAAAGAAGCTGACATCAAACCTTATGAAATGGTACAAGTTACAAGTCTGAAAAATGCGACAAGGTGGAAAACCTATACTATTCCTGCTCAAGAAGGCTCAGGAAGGATCTGCCTGAATGGACCCCCAGCCCATTTGTTTTCTCCGGGGGATATCGTCATTATTCTGAGTCTTGCTCAAATGACAGATGAAGAAATTGAAACGCTTCGGCCAAGAGTCGTATTTGTAGATGAACAGAATGAAGTCACTTCCGTAGAATCACATGATTTACATTGGCCGGAAGGTGTAAAGCAGTAATCTAACCATAAAGGTCCAGTTGGTTGATACCAGCTGGATTTTCTTGTGGGCATATATAGGGGCAAGAGAGTGCCGGTTTCATCCCAGGTCCTCCTTGGAACGTAACCTTTCCATGTCTATTTATGTTGTGCTTTGGTTAGGCTTGGTGCTAGAGAGGGTGATGGGGATGTATGTGGATTATCAGATGCTGTTCGGCGTTGACAAGCAGATGCATTTTGTCGCTTACAGCGCTGTCTCATTATTAGTTGGGTTGATGGTTGTGCTAATTTCGGAAAGGCATGTGTGGAAGAGGAATCTTTCTTATGCATGGATGGCCCTTGTAGCTTTCGGCACATTGGAAGAGTATCGGCAATATTTCGTGCCGAATCGAAGTGCAGAGTTTTTAGATGCGATTGCCAATTTGGTAGGAGTAAGTGCGGGATTGGCTGTTCCGCTGGCGATATTTTATGTGATGCAGAAGAGGAGTCACATAAAGCTGTTTGTTATCTCTTATATAGTCTTGATACCGTTGTTACTTGGGCTGCTTTATTTAAATGAACGGCCATTTGTCACGTTCGATGCCCCTGTCCAGGAGCGGATGGAGCGGTTTGTAGCTTTTATCGGTTTTGAATAATGCCGCAGCAATTCTGTTTACTTGCTGGGGTATTTTTTGCGCTTTAGAGAACTTTAACTTTGTTAAAGTATTAAAGTATAATAAATACTTAGGCTTTCACCATAAATACTGGGCGATAAGCCAAGTATTTTTAATATGATTAAGTTTGGAATTCAACGTATGGAGATGGTCATCATCGTTATTATCTATTTTTTAATTGGTTTTATATCATCTTTGGTCGGGGCGATGGCCGGCCTTGGTGGCGGCGTTATCATTAAACCAGTGCTCGATTTTGCCGGACATTATGACCTTGCTACTATCGGTGTACTTTCGGCAGCGACCGTTTTTGCTATGTCCAGTGTTTCCTTAATAAAATCAGGAAATCTTGAGGTGAGCGTCAATGTGAAAGTGAGCTCATTGATAGCTATTGGTTCGATTGTCGGCGGTTTAATTGGTAAATGGGTATTCAATTACTTTGTCGTCAGTCTGGATTTGGACAATATTATCGGCGTCGTACAATCAATCTTACTGGCGCTTATTTTAATGCTTATCCTCATTTATTTTAGATGGAGCCATTTTTTCAAAAGTTATGTGCTAAAAAACTCTCTGGCAATCCTGCTTGCTGGCCTGGGGCTTGGATTTCTCTCTGCTTTTCTTGGAATCGGCGGCGGACCGTTGAATGTTGCGGTTTTGGCTTTATTATTTTCGATGAATGGGAAAGAAGCGGTCATCAACTCGACCTTTATCATCTTTTTCTCTCAGCTCTCCGCTTTGTTTTTAGTGGCATTTACATCGGGCTATACGGATTTGGATCTTTCTATGCTTGGCTATATGATCGCTGGCGGTGTTATAGGCGGTTTTATCGGCAGCAGCCTTTTATATAGAATATCTGAAAAAGTGGTGTCAATCGTATTCACGGTCACCGTCTTTATTGTCATGGTGATCAATATTTATAATGTGTTTCAGTATTTGTAAAAAAATCGTCTTTTTTGGAGG
The DNA here is from genome assembly GCF_043496955.1 of Thalassobacillus sp. B23F22_16. Lineage (NCBI taxonomy): Bacteria > Bacillati > Bacillota > Bacilli > Caryophanales > Bacillaceae > Thalassobacillus > Thalassobacillus sp. B23F22_16. Next base: position 148,140 of record NZ_JBIEKD010000008.1, read on the forward strand.
CGTTTCTTTTTTTACATGACTATTTTATGTATGGGAAATCGGTTAAAATTCACATAATAGAAGTATTCGGAGGGAGGCGTGGCATGGCTAGGAAAATAGCGGTAATGATTTTACATGGTGCGGGAACGCCGAGCGATAATTTCGCGGAGGAGATTATTCAACATATTCATAAACGTTTTCAGAAAAAAGCGGGAGAAGATGCCCTGATTTTTGAACCGGTACTATGGTCTAAAGTTTTCGCATCCGAACAGGAGCTGCTATGGGAACGGGTGCACGCGGATGCTGATCTTGATTACCAGAGGCTGCGGCGATTCACGGTAGAGTTTTTAGCCGATGCAATTGCTTATCAGCCGTCATCTATCGAGGACAATAATTATGATAAAGTACACGAGCTGCTCGCAGGGGCTTTAAGCAACTTAGAAGAAAAAGCCGGGCCTGAAGCGCCGCTCTGTGTTATCAGCCACAGCCTTGGTTCAGTAATCGCAAGCAATTATCTGTATGATCTGCAACGGAAACAGTCGAATATCGGCACACGAACTTGGCGGAGGATTAAAAATACACCATTGGAAAATGGGGAGACATTATCCAATTTTTATACGATGGGCAGCCCGCTGGCTTTATGGTCACTCAGGTTCAGTGAGTTCGGCTTGCCGATTCAGGTACCCGCTCCTAATTTGCCACGTCATCATGGGGCGGTTGAGGGAGAATGGCTGAACTTTTACGATAAAGACGACATTCTTTCCTACCCATTGAGAGGTTTGAATAAAAATTATAGCGAAGTGGTCACTGAAGATGTAGCGGTTAATGTCGGTGGACTTCTGAGAAGCTGGAATCCCTTCTCCCACAGCCAGTATGACAAGGACAACGAAGTAATTGATCGGATGGTAGACGGGCTCGTGCGCACATGGGAAAACATGAATAATTGATATCCTGAACACCCCGGGTCGGTCCTCCAGATTTTGGAGGGCTCCGGGGTGTCGTTGGTTATACCCCCCTGCGTACTCCGGTAAATGGAATTTGTTAGAGGAGGGGGAAATGGGGGAATATAGATGGTAAATGAATAACAGGAGGATTATGCCGATGAAAAAAATCCATGCTTATTTTCAAAATGAAGATCAGGCGGAAGGCGTACGAGCGAAGTTGCAGGCATTACGGGCAGACAACATCCTGGTAGAGGAAATGCCGGAAGACAACCATGAAATGATTGGGATGTTGAAGAGTGTATTCAGTCCAAGAGAAGATGGGGACAAGTATCCGATGCAGGTGCTGACAGCTGATATTGCCGAAGAGGATTACGATCGAGTGGTCGCTATTGTGCATGATAATCATGGACATATTGAGAAATAAAAAGGAAGCGAGCGGACGGTGATCTGCTCGCTTTTTTGTGTGTGCCCGGCATGTGCGCACGCTTTAGGGTTCAAGTCCCGAGCGGTGAAGGTCATTGTAACCGTTAGCTGAAGGCAAGGGTGTCTGGGACGACCTGGAATCTGAAGGAAGCTGGAGGC
>NZ_JBIEKD010000009.1:0-135996 GCF_043496955.1 Thalassobacillus sp. B23F22_16
TACATACTCTTTAAATTCCGAACTGTAACTCTTCATTTTTTTAGTCAAGTGAACACGTCCTTAATTTAAGCTTTAGGTCGATTAAAACATGGCTCACTACCTGTGTCCACTTTCTATACTAGTTCCAAATTTTTAAAATAAACGAGACAATATTAAAATTATGAGAGACAATTTCAAATGTAAATGAGAAAAGCTAAGCATATATGAGACAAATAAATGCAAAGTAGCCCCGGCGCCATTTGCCGGGGCTCTTGTTATTTGGCTAATCCGTTTTTGACAAGTACACCTTTAATCGTGGTGTAATCGTAAGCATGATCCAACGCTTCTCTTAATACTTTTAAACCTTCATCCTCGTCCAACGTTTCCCGTGCCCGAAGCACTTCTGCTTCGGTTTGTTCGTCAAACCATTGACTCCAGTCAAACTCGTGACCCTCGCTGGCAGCGCGGAACAGATGGTTTTCGATGGTGATTTCACTCATTCCTCGATCGCGGGCGATTGCCGGAAGATCCTTTCCTTTTTCTTTCCACAACCGGTAAGAAATCATATAACTAGGTTCTTTATCCTGCTCGGTTTTCTTTTGGAAAATCGGCGTCGGCCCTTTGACAGATTTATTGGCTGGCTGTCGTTCTTTAAATGGCTCGATAGCAGCCAGGAATGTCTCTCCGTATTGTTCGTATTTCCGTTCACCCACACCTTTTATGGATAGCATCTCTGACTTGGATGCTGGTAAATAGCGAGCCAAATCTTTAAGGGTAGCATCAGAAAAGATGACATATGGCGGCAGGTTATGCTCATCAGCAATTTCTTTCCTCAGGCTGCGCAGGGACTCGAACAGTTCTTCGTGGTAATCCACTTCCGTTCTCCTGGCTGTTTTTTCGATTTTCATCCAGACCTGCTTTTCCCCTTTCAAAACCTCGACTGCTTTTGGTGTCAGCTGTAATGTTGGGAATTTACCCTGACCAGGGTTCAACAATTCCTCTGCTGTCAAAAAGTGAATGAAGCTCGTCAGTTCCTTTTCTGTGTATTGCGACATTAACCCGTAAGTACTCAGCCGGTTAAAACCGAACTCTTTTACCTTTTGGTCAGAGGACCCGCGGAGCACCTTGGCGGTTAAGCCTGCTCCAAATCGTTCCCCCATCCGTTTCACACAGGATAAAACCATTTGTGCTTCCTTCGTCATATCCTCCCGCTCACCATCGTACAAGCAGTTCGAACAACGGCCGCATGGCTCACTGCCTGTCGGGTCATGGAAATAATCTAGGATATACTGTTGCAGACAATGGTGGGTATGACAGTAATTCACCATCGACTGGAGCTTTTCGTATTCTTTTGCTTTTTTGTCTTCAGGCAAGGTCGACTGCTCGATCATATATTTCTGCAAGTTGACGTCCTGTCCCGAGAATAGCAGGATGCACTCACTCGGTTCACCGTCTCTTCCGGCGCGCCCCGCTTCCTGGTAGTAGGATTCAATGTTCATCGGCATCGAGTAGTGGATGACGTAGCGGACGTTTGATTTATCGATCCCCATACCAAATGCATTGGTCGCCACCATTATCAGCGTTTCATCCTGAATAAAGCTGTTTTGGGCTTCTTTTCGTTCGTCTTCCGAAAGGCCGGCGTGATATTTGCCTGCCTGGAACCCTTTTCTCAGTAAAAATTGGTGGATAAAATCGACGTCTTTTCGAGTTGCTGCATAAATGATTCCGGACTCACTTTTTCGTTCCGTAGCATAATTCAGCAGGAAATCACGCTTATCCTGCCCTTTGATCAAGCGGAAGGATAGATTACTCCGTGCAAACCCTGTGTTGATAACCGAGGTTTCAGGAACATGCAGCAAATGCTGTATGTCGTTGATGACTTCCTTGGTGGCTGTGGCAGTTAAAGCCATCATGGTTGGAAGGTTCGTGAGTTTTTTCAGTAATGGAACAATCGATCGGTAGCTCGGCCGGAAATCGTGCCCCCACTGTGAGATACAGTGGGCTTCATCAAATGCGATCAAGGACAACGGAATCGACTGAATCGCATAAAAGAAGTTGGAAGAATCAAAGCGTTCCGGTGCGACATAGACAAAATGATAACGTCCCTGTCTCATTGCGCGCAGGCGTTCCTGCTGTTCTTCCATACTTAGAGAACTGTTGATATAGGTTGCGGCTACCCCCATAGAAGTAAGCGCATCAACCTGATCTTTCATTAATGAAATCAATGGGGAAATGATAATAGCTGTTCCAGGCTGAATGAGCCCTGGTATCTGATAACAGATTGATTTCCCGCCACCGGTCGGCATGACAGCAAGGGTATTATTCCCTTGTAGAATCTGGCTGATGGCATCCTCCTGGCCGGGGCGGAAGGTTGGGTATCCGAAGTATTCTTGTAGTTTTTTACGTGCTTGTTCTAACATAGTGTATCTCCTTTATAAATCCTTTGTTAATCGTATCATGTTTAGTTCGATCTGACAGGGGAAAAATGATGTAAGAATTTCAATTCTGGAGGGATCATTCATGAAAGCAATTGTCATTGACAATTATGGCGATAAAGAACAACTGAAAATGAGAGAGATAGGTAAACCGGAAATCACAGACGATCAAGTGCTTGTTGAACTTCATGCGGCCTCGATCAACCCGATTGACTGGAAGCTGCGGCAAGGATATTTAAAAGAAAAAGCTGACTTTGATTTTCCAATTATCCTTGGCTGGGACTTGGCTGGTGTTGTCGCAGAGACAGGTAAGAATGTAACAAAATTTAAAAAGGGTGACAATGTGTTCGCACGACCGGATTTAACACGACTTGGAACATATGCGGAATATGCAGCAGTCGATGAGCGGCTGCTTGCCCACATGCCGGAAAATATCACTTATGAAGAAGCAGCATCTGTGCCATTGGCAGGACTCACTGCATGGCAGTGTCTCGTTGACTTCTCTGAAATTAAGGATGGGGATAAAGTATTGATCCACGCCGGCTCTGGCGGAGTAGGAAGCTATGCGATCCAGCTTGCGAAGCATTTCGGTGCCTATGTCGCTACAACAGCGAGCGGCAAGAACCAGGAATGGGTTACGGAGCTTGGCGTTGATCGCTTCATCAATTATCAGGAAGAAGATTTCAGTGAAGTACTCGAAGATTTTGACATTGTAGTTGATACGATCGGTGGAGAGGTTTCAGGAGAAAAGCTATGAAGTCTTGAAAGAGGGCGGAAAGCTTGTTTCAATCGTGCAGCCGCCTGAAAAAGAAAAAGCAAAAGAAAGAGGAATCAAAGCAGGCTTCCACTGGCTGGAACCAAAAGGAGAGCAGCTTGCCAAAATCGCGGACCTGATTAAGAAAGGAAAGGTAAGAGCGGTTGTCGGCCATCAATTCGACTTTTCCGAAGAAGGGCTGAAACAGGCGCATGAACTGAGTGAAACGCACCACGCGCAAGGAAAGATTGCTATTTCTATCAAATAATAGTATAACAGAAGCACCAGGTAGTTTGGATAATTTTCTGACTACTTGGTGCTTTTTTAGGGTATAAGACCTTATACCATTTAAAATAGGGGGGATTTTATGATGGATCAATATGAAATGGAAAGTTTTTTTGATGAAATGATGGAAGATAAAGAACAGCCTAAGCCTCATTATGAACACTTCTACCAAATGCTTCGCCGCTTTTCGATTGATAACCTCCATGAAAAAAATGAAACAGCCCAATTAAGCTTCTTACGAAAAGGAATCACTTTTACCGTTTATAACGACACTGTCGGCACGGAACGTACCATGCCGTTTGATTTCGTGCCGATCATCATTCCCTCTGAAAATTGGCAGCGCATAGAAAAAGGAATGAAGCAGCGTGTCAAAGCACTAAATCTATTCTTGGAAGATATTTACCGGAATCAGGAGATTATCAAAGATGGTATCATTCCTGGAGAATTAGTAGAACAAAACCCTTATTACTATCGCCAGCAAGCATCAGGGCTTGATATACCTTACCAAAACCATATTTTCCTCGCTGGAATCGACTTAATTCGTGATGAGCATGGGGAATACCGGGTACTCGAAGATAACCTGCGCAACCCATCAGGCTTATCCTATGTATTTCAAAACCGCTATGTCATGCGCCAGGTCTACCCGGAATTATTTTTTGAGCATGCCATCGAAACACTCGAGCATCAGTTGTCGGAACTTCATCAGGCACTGATGGCCCATGTTCCAGCTAACTCTACCTCACCGGACAACCCCTGTGCTGTCCTTTTAACACCGGGAAGCTATAATTCTGCGTATTATGATCATGTGTTCCTTGCCCAGCAAATGGGCATTGAGCTTGTCGAAGGACGCGACCTGCTTGTCAGGGATGACGCCGTGTACATGAAAACGATTCGAGGATTGAAGCGAGTCGATATTATATATCGTCGGATCGATGATGATTTTCTGGATCCCGAAACTTTCGACCCTAAATCTGTGTTAGGTGTACGAGGACTGTTAAATGCCTATCGTAAAGGCAATGTAGCAATCGTAAATGGCATCGGTAATGGAGTAGCCGATGATAAAGCTATGTATGCGTACGTGCCCGACATGATTCGCTATTACTTAGATGAGGAACCAATCATTCCAAATGTAGAAACATACTTTTTGCGTAATGAGGAACAGCGTACTTATGTGCTGGATCATCTGGATGAATTAGTAGTGAAGAATGTGGGAGCATCCGGCGGTTATGATATGCTGATCGGTCCTCATGCGGGTAAGGAAGAAATTGCTGTCTTCCGTGAAAAGATTTTAGAAAAACCGAATCAATATATCGCCCAGCCAACCATTAAATTGTCACGGGCTCCGGCTTTTCAGAAAGGACGCTTTTATCCATGCCATGTCGACCTGCGGGTATTTGTCATGAGCGGGCAGGAAAGTCATGTATTGCCTGGCGGGTTATCCCGGGTAGCCTTGAAAGAAGGATCGCTTGTCGTCAATTCTTCCCAAGGTGGCGGCGGGAAAGACACATGGGTATTGCAAAAGAGGGGGAATGGCTATGCTTAGTCGAGTGGCTGACTCGTTATATTGGATGGCGCGTAACCTGGAACGCTCGGAAAATAATGCCCGGGTTCTCGATGTTCAGTTGATTAATATGCTGGAAGCGAACGACAGAGAGGTACTGAATCGTGACTGGGAGGAAGTATTGGAAATCACTGCTTCTTTAGCGGATTATCAAGTCCAGTATCCAAACTTGAAGTCAGAAGAGATTATCCATTACGTGGCGTTTGAACCGGGAAATTTTAATTCGCTCGTCAATTGCATGACTTATGCGCGTGAGAACGCTCGTGCTACAAGGGACATTATTCCTGAAGGAGTTTGGGAAGGGCTGAACCGTTTTTATCTGGAACTGCCGGCAGTCCGCCGAAATGAGTTTACGATCCAGGAAATTCAAAATTTCGTAAACACAATTACAATGACATCGATGACCGCCCAGGGTGTCATTGAATCAACAATGACTCGCGGCGTCCCTTATTCCTTCATAAAAATCGGTAAATGGCTGGAGCGGGCAGAGAAGACGGCGAGAATTTTGAACGTCATATGCGAGAAAGCAAGAAAGGAAAAACAGGGGTCGGTCAATCATCATTATTACTGGCTCGCTGCTTTAAGGCTGGTAAACGGATATGATGCCTATATCAAAGAATTTCCTCCTAAAATGAATGCAATGCACGTCCTTCATTTCATCATTGAAGAAGAAAGGTTCCCACGCTCGATCCGTTACTGTGTTGATCATGTAATGGAAACCATTCGCAAATTAGAAAAAGGGGAAATCCACCATTATTCAGAAAGGTTGTTCCACCTGCTTGAAACGATCCAGCAGGAAGTATCTGATTTCAACCTCGAGGCAATGGCAATGGAAGAGCTGATGGGCTTTCTGGATCACTTCCAAAACCGCTGTATACAGGTGAGCAGGGTCTTCTCGGAAACTTACTATTTGATTGAGCCAGTTGAAATAAAATAGAAGGTAAGGGTTTCACGACAAAGAGCGGGTACTATAAGAGTACGCTTATCATAAATTAGTACGTAACGAATTTTTTCGCGGTTGGGGGATGGCATCATGAAGTATAAAATTGAACATACGAATATCTTTTATTATGAAAGTTTCGTGGACCAAAGTATGAACCATATCAGGCTTAAGCCGAGAACAGATGAGTGTCAGCGGCTATTGTCTTATCGTACTGAAATCACGCCTGCTTCCATGACAAAGGAACACATTGATTTGTGGGGAAACCACGTCGAGACGTTTTTCATACCGGAGAAACATGAACATTTAGAAGTGAAGACGAATTCGATCGTCAGTATTCAGAAAAGTCCGTTTATCCGAATGATTCATTTCACAGATGAAATGAGAGAGATTTTCCACTCGGACCTGTTTCATAAACATTATTTGGCATACTTGAATGAGACGCCCTATACGTTTTTGTATAAAGAACAGATAGAGGAGATTACGCAAGCTGTCGGAGACCCCGCTGATCCGGTCAGATTTTCGCTCGATTTGATGGCCTATATCCATCAATTGATTGTTTATGATGGAACAGCCACCCATGTAGATACGAAGGCGTATGAAAGCTGGCCGAATAAAAAAGGTGTCTGCCAGGATTATGCACATATCATGCTGGCAGTGTTGCGGGCCAAAGGGATTCCGGCACGATATGTCAGCGGTTATTTGTATGTTGGGGAAGATTCTGCGCTAATAGGGGATGCTGCTACTCATGCCTGGGTGGAAGTAATGGTTCCCGGCATCGGCTGGGTCGGCCTTGATCCGACGAATAACGTAGAGGCTCTTGAGCAGCATGTCCGTATTGGAACGGGACGTGACTATGCCGATGTCAGTCCGCTGCAGGGTGTATATCGGGGCGGTCAGCAGACGCTCGATGTAAAAGTCAGTGTCACATTATTAGAGCAATGATGTGATAAGAAAGTTTTGATCAACTATTTCGTGTTCTGTTCTCAAATATAATCATAACCAAAAGGGCTGTCCTGGAAGTCTTTTGAAGACCAGCAGGACAGCCCTTTTAATAATTGAGTCCAAAGGTTAGTTTGTTAGTTTTTTATCGTTGGACGTTACAAGTGAATTGTATTAGTCCGCCTGCTAACGCTCCTGCGAGGGCAGGGAAAACCCAGCCGAGTCCAAGCGAAAAGAAAGGTAATTGCTGCATCAATGGTTCCAAATTGGATAAGTCCAACCCGAATGCTACTAACCCATCATATAAGCTGGTGATTGCTGTAAGCAAAATAGCGCCTTGATAAACAAAGGTAGAACCGTTAAACACCCTGTTGGCAAAGGCAAGCGCAATCAGTACGATGGCAATCGGATAGATGAAGACCAACACCGGAACGGAAAATGCGATGATCTGCTCCAACCCTAAATTGGCCGCAGCAAAACTGCCGATGATCACGATAGAAATAACTAATTTATAAGAAAGACCGGAAAAGGTTTTGCTGAAAAATTGTCCGCAGGCAACCGTCAAACCGACAGATGTCGTGAAACAAGCCAGTGCTACAATGATTCCGAGGAGAAGCGTCCCTGGCTGTCCATACATGAATTGCGCTGCTCCGGATAAAATTTCTCCGCCATTGGTATAGGAGCCTTCCGTAGCCATTTTCGCTCCAATCCACCCAATCGCTGTATAGACTGCTGTGAGACCAATGGCTGTTACGGCTCCCACTTTTAAGGTGAAGCGGGTGAGTTGTCGGCGGTCTGTTACCCCGCGATCTTTTAAAGCGGTAATCACAAGGATACCGAATGCAAGCGCCGCAATCGCGTCCATGGTTAAATACCCTTCAAGAAAGCCAGTGGTAAATGGGGAAGACTGATACTTCTCAACTGGCTGCTGAACAGTACCATCCAATAAAAAGAAGCTTCCAATCACTAACGCTATAATGGCGGCTAACAATAGCGGTGTAAGCCATTGACCGACACGGTCCACGAGTTTAGATGGATTTAGGCTTATCCAGAATACGAGGGCAAAAAAGATAAGCGTAAATACCAATAATACGCCGGAGTTCCCTCCATTAACCAACGGCTGCACGCCCATTTCATAAGCTACATTGGCAGCTCGTGGTATGCCAAAAAAGGGTCCGATAGCAAGGTATACGACGGAAGTGAAGATTAGTCCGAATAAGGGATGTACTCTCGCCCCTAATTCTATGGTTCCATTGTTTACTAAAGAAAGGGCGGTAACTGTCAATACTGGGATTCCTACTCCGGTCAATACAAAACCAAAAATAGCGGGCCAGTAAGAAGTGCCTGCTTCTATCCCCAGCGTAGGCGGATAAATGAGGTTTCCTGCCCCGAAAAATAATGCAAATAACATAAAACCAATAAAGACCGTATCTCTTGTTTTCACTTATATTTCCTCCTTTATGGGCAAAAGGGTGAAGGCGTAAAAAAACCGCCCCTGACCGCAGGGACGACCCTCTACTTACTTTAACCCTTACCTATAATTTTCATGTATTACGATAGGACTAAGAATAGTTATCTTCAAACTGTTGCACCAGCTCTGATTTTTTTGAATATTTATAAGACGAGCTAATATTATCAGGGGCGAAATTCGATGTCAATATATTTTTATATTGCTTTGTTGACAATTTTAACCGGATGGTTAGAAGGAGTTCCGTTTGGGTAAAGGAAAGAGTCTTAAACAACATGATTTACAGTAGAATCATAGAAATATAGAATGATTTTAAGTTGATAGAAACGGTGGAGAAGGGTGCTGTTTTTGGTGATAGAAAAGGAGTTGTGTGATGATTGATTCAATTTTACTACAATTCATGCTGATAGGTCTGCTTGGAATAGGCTCCCAATGGGCGGCATGGCGGTTCCGGCTGCCCGCAATCGTACTAATGTCTATTGCGGGTTTACTGGCCGGTCCTATTCTGGGATTGATTAACCCGGAGCAGGATTTTGGCGATGTATACCGTCCAATCATTGCGATGGCGGTAGCGATCATCCTGTTTGAGGGAAGTCTTAACCTCGATATTAAAGAAATTAAAGGTCTCGGCCGCCCGGTTGTCAGGATAGTGACATTTGGAGCCTTTCTTGGCTGGATTTTAGGTGCACTCGCTGCCCATTACGTTGCCGGATTGTCCTGGACCGTAGCTATTGTCATCGCGGGGTTATTCATTGTTACTGGTCCGACCGTAATTTTACCCTTATTAAGACAAGCGAAACTGAAAGCCCGACCCGCTAAGATTCTGAAGTGGGAAGGTATTATCGTCGATCCTATTGGAGCCTTGTTAGCCGTTTTCGCTTTTGAATTCATACAATTTATTCTCAGTGATGAAGTTGGCGTACCGGCGCTGCTGGCGTTTTTCCTTGCATCCCTGTTCGCCGCTGTGCTTGGTTGGGCCTGCGGAAAAGGAGTCGGGTGGATGTTCGAGACCGGCTATGTGCCGGAATATTTAAAATCACCTGTTGTGTTTACGGTCGTCATCGCCTGCTTTACCATATCGGATGAAATCATGCATGAGACAGGGTTGCTGGCTGTGACGGCGATGGGGATGACACTCGCTAATCTTCATATCCCATCTATTTCAGATATGAGACACTTTAAAGAAAATATTTCTTTGCTATTGATATCGACAATCTTTATCATGCTGACGGCTTCTTTGACGACAGATACCTTATTTCAAATACTCAATTTCCAAATCATCGGTTTTGTGCTGTTAATGTTATTTGTCGTAAGGCCGCTTTCTATTTGGATTTCTACTATGGGAACGGACCTGACCAAATCGGAGAAGCTGCTTGTCGGCTGGATTGCTCCCCGAGGAATAGTCGCGTTGACCGTATCCAGTTATTTCGCCAGTGCCCTGCTGGATGAGGGGTATGAAGATGCGAACTTACTGCTTTCGATTACTTTTGCTCTTGTGTTTTCTACCGTGGTTGCCCATGGTTTTTCTATCCAATGGCTTGCAAAGAAACTGAATTTATCCATGGAGGGGCCTCCAGGTGTCCTGATTAACGGGAGCAGCTCTTTTACGGTAACCTTAGCGAAAACGCTGGAAGAATTAAAAGTGCCAGTAATGATTATTGATTCTTCATGGGAACGTTTATCAATAGCAAGGCAGGCAGGGGTACCAATCTACCATGGAGAAATTCTGTCTGAACAGACGGAATATACGATGGATATGACCCCGTTCGAATACTTGATTGCCGCGTCGGAGCTTGATTCGTATAACGCTCTGATTTGTACTACCTTTGTACCGACTTTCGGCAGGAATAACCTCTATCAATTAAGCTTGCGCAACCAAAGTGGAGATAATTTAGAAGGTTTGGTACACTCCATCGGTGGCCGTATCCTTTTTGAGGAAGGAGCTTCCTGGGAAAAACTGAACGAGTTGGCAAAGGAAGGGTATAAATTCCGGAAAACAAGTATTACGCAGAAGTTTACCTTTAAAGATTATTTAGAGAACAAAAATCCCGATGCCATTCTGTTATTTATTAAAAAGCCATCAGGTAAAATTGATTTCTTTACGGAAGATTTCCCCACGAAGGCAGAACAGGGCGATACTGTCGTCAGTTTGATGCCGCCTGATAAAGAAAAAGATAAAATTCAATCCCGACTGGAAGAACAGCGGAACGGTAGGGATGAGTCATAAAAAACGGCAGTCCGTCACGTTACGGACTGCCGTTTTTTGCTCTATTTGTTTTCAGCAAGTTTATGATTCAGACGTTTCAACTCTTCTTCAATATGATGAAGCTGCTTTTCCGCATTCGTGACATTTCCACCAGTAGCTTCTATTTTATCTAAATCACCCTGGATGCGGACGTAATCGGATTTCAGCTCGGCAATCTGATCTTTGATTTCATTATTTGTCACTGTCATCACCTCTAATTCCATTGTAGAGGAGCTGTCAAGTGTGGTATAGTAAGTGCACTTTTAGCCAAAAGGGGGAGGGTAACATGGAGGTAAAGGAATACAAAGATCCAAAGGAGTATTTACATAAGGTAGAGCCTCTGCTGATGAAACAGGAGGCGATGAATAATTTGCCTTTAGGTATTGCAGAACGTTTAAAGAAACAGCCTGCTGAAGCGGACTTGATTACGATTGAAGATGGCGGCGAGGCAGTCTATACCCTGTTACATACGATGCGGAATCAGTGGGTGCTTCCTGCATGTGATACCGATCAATCAGTCATCGAAATGGCTGCCTGCTATCTATACGATAATGGCTATCCGGTTGATGGGATAGTAGGGAAAGCAGAGGGTGCTGCCGTGTTTAAGAATGCTTATTCTAAAAAGAGCAGACGTACGAGCTACATCCATATGAAACAGCTTGTCTATCGGTTAGACCAGCTTGAACAAATTCATGTAAATGGAGGAAAGCTAAAAGTTGCAGAAGAAAGCGATAAAGCCTTGATTGCGGAATGGCTGCGTTTCTTTGGAAGAGAAGCAGGAGAAAGGTCGATTATGGAGGACGCCGAAACGCTGGCGGACCATATGGTTAAGTCTGGTTCCATGCACTTATGGATTGTGAATGGCATCCCGGTATCAATGGTTAATCAATCAAGGAGTACGAAACATGGTGCGACAGTCAACGCTGTTTATACTCCTGATGAATACAAACGGAAAGGATACGCTACCCAAGCGGTCTGGGCATTGACGGAAAAACTATTAGATCAAGGTTACCGGTTTTGCAGCCTTTATACCGATGCGGAAAATCCCACATCTAATTCAATTTATAAGAAAATAGGATATTATCCTATCGGGGAATCGGTTGTCTATCGCTTTTCGCTTGAATAATAACGCCCTATCATCTTCCATCCTTTAGAAGCTGTCATATTTTAGGTAGAATTATAGTGAATTTTCTGATAATATATAGAGTAAGCATTATTACCCAGCATTTGAGATAATATATAACTATATGCGACGTAACTGCTATATATGCCAATATTTATGTAGTGAAAGCGTATTATAGCGAAGTGGGGAGTTTGAATGTAGGAAATCCATTCGGTATGATAAAGAATACATGAGCTTTTTTAGATAATTCCTGCAATTTATTAGGAGGAATACTTACATTGAAATTACTTAGGATGCTAGACAATTTTATACTTAAATTAGAAGAATTCATATTAAGCTATGCAGTAATCATCATTGCAGTTATGGTTGTCGGTAAAGCTCTGATGAGAGCGCTGTTTACTTATTCCCCTCCATTTGCTGACGAGGTCAGTCAGTTTTCCGTCATTATCGCAACTTTTATGGGTATCAGTTACGCCACACGCAAAGGCAGGCATATCAGTATGTCGGCATTTTACGATTTGGCTCCGTTTAAAATAAGAAAGATACTTATGATTCTCATCCCCGCGGTTACAGCTCTTTTCTTGTTTGTACTCGCTTATTATTCTTATTTATATGTAATCGATATCAAAAATTCAGGACGAGTAACTTCAGCGATGCAAACACCTTTATATTATATGTACATTGCCATTCCGATCGGTTTCGCGCTGGGAGGAATCCAATTTATCCGGAATATGTTAATCAATATAACAGACAGGGATACCGTTTACCTGGGCACAGATGCTACAGATTACAATGATAAAGAATTGGGTGAACGGGACGTCCAGGATGAAGTTCATTTGTAGACGATAATTAAATTGATGCAAACAAATCTGTTCAGGAAAGGAAAACAATATGGTAGCTACTCTGTTAACAATCATGGTTGTACTATTGTTATTGAACTTCCCAATGATGATTCCGCTTATGGCGGCACCAATGGTTGTCCTATTCTTATATTTTCCAAATTTAGATCCTATGCTATTGATGAAGCAGTTCGCTACAGGAATTGAGCCTTATGTACTATTGGCTGTCCCATTGTTCATATTCGCTGCTGACATCATGACGACTGGTAAAACTTCTAACCGGCTGTTGGATTTCATCAGTTCTTTCATTGGTCATCTGCGCGGGGGATATGCGATTACCACCGCGGCTGCCTGTACGTTGTTCGGTGCTATTTCAGGATCGACACAGGCGACAGTTGTTGCAATCGGTACACCAATGAGGGAAAGATTATTGAAAGTGGGCTACAAAGATCCCACTGCAATAGCACTGATTATTAACTCCAGTGATATCGCATTGCTCGTTCCTCCAAGTATCGGAATGATCATGTATGGTCTTGTATCCGGTACATCTGTTGGTGACTTGTTTATCGCCGGTATTGTTCCAGGTGTTATCGTCTTTCTATTATTTGCCATTTATAGTATTATTTATGCTAAAGTTACTGACATTCCGTTGACAGCGAAAGCAAACTGGGGGGAACGATTCCGTACCTTTCGTAAAGCTTTGCTTCCCTTAGGCTTCCCGATCATCATCATTGGTGGTATCTACGCAGGGATCTTTAGTCCTACAGAGGCGGCAGGGGTTTCTGTCCTTTATGCTTTTGTTCTGGAAGTATTGATTTACCGTTCCATCCATATAAAAGAATTGCCGAAGATTGCACGTTCCACCGGTTTGGTAACCTCTGCTGTATTTGTGCTGGTAGCAGGTGGACAGGCATTCACGTGGGTCATCTCGTTTGCGAGGATACCTCAGATGATCACCGAGGCTGTCCTTGGCCCGGAACCTAGTGCGATTTTCGTATTACTTATGGTTACCTTATTTTTCTTCATCGGATGTATGTTCGTCGATCCAATCGTCGTCATTCTGGTATTGACACCGATCTTCTATCCGGCTGCAATGAGTGCAGGTATCGACCCTATTCATTTAGGAGTAGTTATCACATTCCAGGCAGCACTAGGATCTGCAACACCACCATTCGGTGTCGACATATTTACAGCCAGTGCGGTGTTCAATAAGCCGTACCTGGAAGTTATCAAAGGAACACCGCCATACATCATCATGCTGGTATTTGTTTCGTTCCTGCTGATTTTCTTTGAGGAGCTCTCACTCATTTTATTGTAAGGAGTGGGGGATAATATAAAAAACTTGTAGGGGGTAATGATTATTTTTAACAAAAAAGGGTTACTTAGTTTCATACTGTTGTTGTCGATTGGTATGGTTTTAGCTGCTTGTGGAGGTAATGAAGGCGGCGGAGATGGTGGCGAATCTGGTGGTGAAGGCACACAAAACTGGAAATTCGTTACGGAAGAAGTTGAAGGTCAGGTTCAGTATGAATATGCCCAGGAATTTGCGGATCGTATGAATGAAAAGTCCGACGGACAGGTGAACATTGAAGTGTATGAGTACGGTGGACTTGGAACAGAAAGTGACCAGGTCGAGCAGCTGCAGGGCGGGGCTGTAGAGATGGCTGTTATGTCTCCAGGGTTCACTGGTAACATGGTAAAAGAAGGACAAGTTTTCGCCCTGCACTTTTTGTTCCCGGACAGTGTAGAAAAGACACAGGAAGTATTGAATACGAGTGAAGCATTGAACACGGATTTAGTTGAAAAGTATAAGGAACATTCCATTACACCGCTATCTTTCTGGACGGAAGGTGCGATGCAGTGGACTTCCAGCAAGAAAATTGAAACACCTGAAGACTTCCAAAACTTCAAAATGCGTACCCAGACGTCTCCATTGATTCTTGAATCCTATAAGGCTTATGGTGCGCAGCCGACTCCAATGTCCTGGTCTGAACTGTACACAGCTCTTGACCGTGGCACTGTAGAAGGTCAGGAAAACCCGATCTTTTTCATTGGAGATGCTTCTTTCCATGAAGTTCAAGATTATATGACCATTTCTAATCATAACAACTACGTAGCCATGACTACTGTAAATAGTGATTGGTTTGATGGGCTATCAGAGGATCTGCAGAACATGGTGACAGAAACAACAGAAGAGATGCAGGAATGGGTATTTGAAGAACAGAAGAAGCAAAATGAAGAGTATCTCGAAACCATTAAAAACGATGAAGAAAACAAGACGGAAATCATCGAATTGACAGAAGAACAACGTGATCAGTTCAAGGAAAAAGCAATGCCTGTACGTGATTTCTATCGTGAGGAAGTTTCAACTGTAGACGGCGCAATCCTTGATAAACTTGAGCAGGAAATCAAAGAAGTAACTGGTGAATAATATTGGATAAGAAAAGGGCGTCTCCTTCAATGGAGACGCCCTTTTCATTTGATTTAACTGACAGGCTGCCAGGTCTCTGTCTGCTTTCTGGCATCCAGCCAGGTCAGGATGAAGACAAGAATAAATAAAAAGCTGGATATTTTAAATAATGAAGCTGTTTCAACAAATTGATAGATTACCCCTAATACTACAGCGCTTAAGCCGATGCCAAGGTCGATGGAAGAATAAAACATCCCATTAGCTATCCCGCTTCTTGCAGTAGTCGTTTTAGAGATGACCCAGGCCTGGAAGGCTGGCATCATGGAACCATAACCAAGACCAAATAAAGCTCCGGCGATAATTAAATCCATATTAGTATCCGCACTGGCAAGAATCCACATAGCTATGAAAGTGATGGATGTACAGAACATAATCAGGTTCCACGGTCCACGCTTATCAAAATATCGACCAGTAACCGGACGTGAAATGGTAGCAAGCAAAGCATTAAATAAATAGAACAAATAGGTGCCGCTTAACCCTCGTTCGTTTCCGAATATTACGATATAGGTAACAATCGACCCATAACCAAATGTAGTGAGAAAAGTGACGAAAGCTGGATACCAGCTTCTTTTTTCAACAAGGGAACCGATAAACGAAAACTTAGGAGGAGCTTCCTGATTTTCTTTTACACTTTCCGGAGTATGAAAGGTGGTTAGTGTAAATAAAAGAATGGATATAATACCAAGTGCTGCAGAAATCCATATCAATAAATGGAAAGTATAGTTCTGATAAATATAAATTCCAAGACTGGGGGCAATAATCATCCCGACTGTAATCGATAATCCGAAATACCCCATACCTTCTCCGACCCGCTTTCTGGGTACAATATCTACAGCGGCGGTTCCGTTTGTAGTGGTCGACCACCCCCATGCCAGTCCGTGGGCGAACCGGAGCAGCAAAACGATGAGAACAACCTGGGTTACCGGGTAAAGCAGTGTCATCAACAATAGGGAAATGGCACCGGCAAGTATAAGTGCCTTTCGTTCTTTGGTCATTAAAATATGTCCGATAAAAGGCCGGATTAAAATAGCTGCAATGGAAAACATGGTGGTGACAAGGCCGATTTCCATTTTGTTTCCACCTATGGCTTCAATGTAAGGAGGAAGGTTGGGCAGCAGCATTTGGAAGCTCATAAAAGTGAACAAGTTTCCTAGTAAAAGAAAAATAAACGGCCTTGTCCAAAGTCGGGGTGTCTCTTGCATAGTGATTCTCCTTCTTTCTATTTTTGCTGAGGCCTGGCATTAAATTTCTCCCTGCAGGAGCTGCAGGGAGAAATTTAATCCGTGTACTGTTTTTCTTTACTTGTCAGCCATTCCTGGTAAAGATGATGGATGATAGTTTTAAAAACAGCATAAACCGGGATTGCGAACAGGATTCCAAGGAAACCTGCAATACTTCCCGCCGCTAATATAATCGTAATGATGGTAAGCGGGTGGATGCTGAGTGCTTTTCCCATGACATTCGGGGAAATTAAGTTGCTTTCGATCTGCTGGGCGACAAGCATGATAATGGCTACATAAACCGCCATGATGGGATCCTGAAATAAAGCAACCAGTATCGCAGGAATGACTGCTAAAAATGGACCGACAAATGGAATAACGTTAGTTACCATCCCGAATAATGCCAGGGTAAGAGAATACTGCAAACCTATGATCGCATAACCGATGAACAGCAATACACCGACAAAGAAGCTGACTATCAGCTGACCCTGAATGAAAGCCTGCAGCGTGTGATCGACAGAGCTTGCTAATCGTGCGAAGCTGTCACCAACACGTTTGTTCAGGTACTGTCGAATAAATGGGACTAATTTTTCGCCATCCTTCAGCATGAAAAATAAGAAGAATGGAACCAAAACCAATGCGATGACAAAGCTGACAAGGTAGGTGATAAAGTTGATGATCGCAGTAGTAACACTTTCTGAATATTTCTCAATATTTTCCATGATGTTATCTGGATTAATGGTTTCCGTGACCTGTGCAGGAAGAAGGGATTGGTTCGTCTGCCAATACACAATAAATTCCTGGGCGCTCTCCATCATCTTAGGCAGATTATCAATCAGACGGGAGAACTGCTCCTGAGCAATCGGTGCAATAAACTTAGATATGATAAATCCGATGAATATAAGAATTAAATAGACAGTTAATATAGCAAGCAGCCTTGGAAATTTATATCGTTCCAATAAATGCATGATAGGGCGCGTTACATAAAAGAGTATCCCTGCACCAATTATCGGAACACCTACGGCACCAATAGTAGACCAGAGCGGATCAAAGATGAAATCGATTTTAGCCAACAAGAAAATCAATAAAGAAATAAGGATAGCAGCAACCAGTACTTTAAACCACGTTTTATCCAACAAGCTATACACACACCTTTTTATACTTTATAAAAGTTTAACTTACTCAAAGAATGAACGTTTGAGAAAAAACGAAAGCAATCGCCATAAGCACTTATCGAGTAACGGTGTTTTTCTATGTAGATAATACTTTCCTTATGTATCCATTATAGACTTCCTGTAAACAATAATGATAGTGGTAGGTCGTTCTAAAAAAATATTAATAATAGGATTATTATAGCTGGATATGGGTATAGGAAGAATATAGCAGCTATGATAAAAAAATAAAGCCACTACAAGCGATAGAGAGTAATTGACTTTCAGTCGCTTCGTGGTATTATATTCAGTACATTAGTATTTCCTTAAAGGGGAGTAGCTTTAAACAGTAAAGTCGTCATTTCGGGATGTATTCCCCGGCTTTATTGGCAACATTCGTTGTGAGCGAGACCTTTACCACTCATGGTAAAGGTCTGTTTTTATGATCTTTGCCATGAGGTGAAGATCATTTTTTATTTGGAGGAGCTGGAGTTAGCATGGAAACGCAATTATTGATTGAATATGGATGGGTACTGATTGTACTCATTGGTTTGGAAGGCATATTGGCAGCAGACAACGCCTTAGTGCTTGCCATTATGGTCAAACACCTTCCAGAAGAAAAACGAAAAAAAGCGCTCTTCTATGGGTTGGCAGGAGCGTTCGTATTACGTTTTGGCTCTTTATTTGTCATTTCATTCCTTGTGGATGTATGGCAGGTACAAGCACTGGGTGCTGCTTACCTGATTTTCATTTCCGTCAAGCACCTGTATGATAAATGGCGGGAAACGGATGCCGAAAGAGAAGAGAAGGATAAAGCGCCGGAATCTGGCAGTGGTTTTTGGACAACTGTCTTGAAAGTGGAAATTGCAGACTTGGCGTTCGCTGTCGACTCCATTCTTGCAGCGGTGGCTTTGGCGGTTGCGCTGCCGGAAACTGGTCTCCCGAACGTAGGTAGTTTGGATGGCGGGCAGTTTGCAGTCGTATTGGCAGGAGGAATGATTGGAATCATCATTATGCGTTTTGCTGCCAATGTCTTTGTCAAACTGCTGCAGACCCGTCCTGGGCTTGAAATCGCAGCCTTCGTTATTGTCGGCTGGGTCGGTATTAAGCTGGTTGTATCGGTGCTGGCGCATCCGAACATCCAAATCCTGGATGAGCACTTTGCTCATTCAACCTTATGGAAAGTTATCTTCTATTCTGTATTGGTATTAATTGCAGCAGCAGGCTGGTTCCTATCCAGCAAAAGAGAACTCCCGGAGGAGTAATATATCAGCCGCACCCTAATGGTGCGGCTGTTTTAAAATAAAACTAAGGTAGTAACGGTTTGGACTTTTCCGGTATCAACAATAACGAAAAAAGGCTGCCCCTATAAGTCTCTTACAGACTTATGGGACAGCCCCGTTTTAAAATAAAACTAAGGTAGTAACGGTTTGGAGGTGGCACGATGGGGAAAGCGGCTGATCAGCCAAGCGAACAAATGAAATATATTAAAAACCGAATAAAAATGCTTCATGAAGTGGCAGACTCGATGGACGAAAAGGAAGCAGGCAGTGCTGAGCTGGAACAATTATCACGCATGCTGAAAGACCTCCAGATCAAAATCGAACGATTCCAAAAAGATTGGCAAGCGTAACGAACCCCAGACTATCCTTTCTCAAAAATAAAACACCAAAAGGGGGATCTTTCTCCCGATGCTGAACTACTAAAATTATTTTTAAAAAAGTAGTTTATTTGGTGTGTAAACCGGTTATAAGAAAAGGATAAGGAAGAGAAAGGGGTTAGAGAAATGTCTGTAGTTTTACAACGGATTTATGATGAATCCGAACCATTAGGAGGTAACCGTGTCCTGGTCGATGGCATCTGGCCGCGTGGCATTTCTAAAGAAAAAGCCAAAGTAGACGAATGGATGAAAGAAATAGCTCCAAGCAAGGAACTAAGACAGTGGTTCGACCATGATCCTGAAAAATATGAAGAGTTTAAAAACTATTACAAAGAACAGATTGATAACAGTAAGGAACGTAAACAACAGCTCGATCAGTTAAAGGAAATGGCGCAAAACGAACGACTGGTGTTATTGTTCGGGGCAAAGAATGAAGATTATAATCACGCGCTTGTATTAAAAGAACTAATTGAAAATGATGAATGATACAATCATGTCTTTGAGGCATGGTTGTTTTTTTGAATAACAATTTGTTCCTGTATACAATAGAAGAAAGAAGTGGAGGGGATATAATGGCAGAACATCATTTTCATTTAAAGGCAGATTGGCCTGGGGGAAGAAATAATGTCGGTTATATAGATGCTGGAAAACTTAAAACAGAAATATCGATTCCAAAAGAAATGGATGGTCCTGATATTGGAACAAATCCGGACGAAATGCTATTGGGGGCTGCGTCTACTTGCTATATCATTACTCTTGCAGCTATGATTGAACGAGCCGGTTTGCCATTAAAGGAAATGGGTTTGACATCAGAAGGGATTGTCGATGTGACAGATGGTATTTTTACCTATCAGGAGATTATCCACCGTCCTAAAGTTGCATTAAAAAAAGAAGCAGCAAGAAATGATCTAATGAAACTGGATAAGTTGGTGAAAAAAGCGGAAACCAGCTGCATGATTTCAAAAGCAATCCAGGGAAATGTGAAACTTACCCTGGAAGCAGACACGTTTATAGCTGAATCGTAAATGCTAAGTGCAAAGAAGGAATAATCCCTCTTTGCACTTTTTTTAACTATCTCCTTTATTTGAAGCATTGTCGTAAGGGGCTTCACTGTCCATTTCTTTATCGTCATGAGTCGGATGTGCTCCTGGATATTGCCGGGGCAAATCCTCGTGCAAATTGCGATTTTCATAAGCGAAATTACTATAATATTGTTGACCCTCTTTCCAAGGGGTGCTTTTATATTCCACCGGCTCGTCTTTTCGAATTGGTGAACCGTAAGGGCCATCTGGAAAGTCCTCTGGTACCAGAAAGTTGCGTTGTGTTTCTACGTTAGAGAAGTCCGTATACTTTTGTTCTTTTCGTTTTTCTTTATGCTTCATACTCAGCACCTCTTCATGATGTTTATGTTTAGTGTAGCCGTGTAAAAGAAAAATATAGTGGAAATATATGTGTAAAGCCTTAATTAAACTAATGAATTGCTAAATACGACTTTTTCCTTTATATTTAGTATAAGTCAATCGAATACGTATCAAGTTCCTTCGGGGTCGAGTGAAATTCTCAACCGGCGGTTATAAGCGTATTGCTTTCAGCCCGCGACGGGGAGTACCTCCATAAATGGCTATGGAAAAAGTGCTTTTGCATCTGGTTCTCCCCCTGATTTGGTGAAATTCCAAAGCCGACAGTGACAGTCTGGATGGGAGAAGGAAAAAAGTAAATGGTCATAAATTCTGTTAGTATGGCTTCTTTAGCATACTCAAAAATAAAGACGTTTACAGACCCTGGAGAAGTATGCCTTCTTCAGGGTTTTTCTTTGTAGAATTTCTGCAGCAAAGATGTGGAGTGAGGAAATGATGGAGAGAGATGAACAATATATCAAGCTTGCCATTGATATGGCGAAACCTACAGTAGGCCAGACCTCGCCGAACCCCGCTGTAGGAGCGGTAGTCGTTAAAGATAATGAAGTAGTCGGGCTTGGTGTCCATATTAAAGCGGGGGAAGCCCATGCGGAGATAAACGCATTAAAGATGGCTGGAGATAAGGCAAAAGACGCTACCATTTATGTGACATTGGAACCTTGCAGCCATTATGGAAAAACTCCGCCGTGCGCCCAGGCTATCATTGACGCTGGTATGAAGCGGGTGGTCATCGCATCAAACGATCCGAATCCCCAAGTGGCGGGAAGAGGCGTGAAGATGTTGGAAAATGCCGGGATTGAAGTAGTGACCGGCGTATTGAAGGAACAGGCAGACCACCTGAACACCGACTTTTTTCATTACATTGAAACGGGCACACCGTATGTATTTTTAAAAACCGCGATGACGCTGGATGGAAAAATTGCTACCTCCTCCGGGGAAAGTAAATGGATAACCGGAGAGGTGGCAAGGAACGACGGCCATAATTACCGTCGCCGCTGTGATGCTATCCTGGTCGGCGTGCAGACGGTTATCAACGATGATCCGAAGTTGACTACCCGAATCGATGGAAACGGTAAGAATCCAATTCGTATTATTCTGGATAACCATTTAAGGACGCCGCTTTCTTCTCAATTGCTTCAAAATGATGAGGCCCCGACCTGGATTATTACAAGCAGCAGAGTCTCTCCTCATCAATTGAAAGCATATCGCTCTAAAAATCATGTCGAAGTAATTTCCCTTAAATCTCCTGCCATTAAAATTGCGGAAGTTCTCAGCTATTTAGGGGAGAAAGAGGTCACCTCCCTGCTGGTAGAAGGCGGAGGGACGATAGCCGATGCATTTGTACGCTCAGGTGAAATTAACGAATTAATCACCTACATCGCTCCGAAACTGCTAGGTGGTAAAAACGCTCTTACTCCCGTAGAAGGAAAAGGCTTCGAGCAATTAAAGCAGGCCCTGGATTTACGTATTCAATCGACAGAGATGGTGGGCGAAGATATCAAATTGACAGCCATTCCAAAGGGGAGAACATAAATGTTTACAGGTATTGTAGAAGAAATTGGTGAAATTCAGGCGATTACATCAAAAACAGAAGCGATGGAACTGACGATAACTGCTAATACTATTGTAATAGACGCCAAACTGGGCGACAGTATTTCGATTAACGGGGTATGTTTGACGATTACTGATATCAAAAATAACAACCTTTCCTTCGATGTGATGCCGGAAACGTATCATGCAACGAATTTAAATGAACTGAAAAAAGGCAGTAAGGTTAATTTAGAGAGGGCGATGGCAGCTGACGGCCGTTTCGGTGGCCATTTAGTTTCCGGTCATATTGATGGTAAAGGAACGATAGTAAGCAAAAATAACCGGTCTAATGCGGTATATTATGATATTTCCTTATCGGATGATTTACTTGGATATTTTGTTTATAAAGGTTCTGTTGCAGTGGATGGAACCAGCTTGACGGTGTTTGGTGTAAGTGAGGACACCATCACCATTTCATTAATCCCGCACACGATGGAACATACCGTACTTGGGGCAAAAGGTGTCGGAGACAGTGTGAACATAGAATGTGACATGATCAGTAAGTATGTGGCACATTTTCTATCAGGACAGCAAAGCCAAAAGAGCCAATCTTCAAACTTGACGAAGGCATTCCTGGATGAGCACGGATTTGGAGGAAATTGAGAGAGGTGACCGAGATGTTTGATAAGATAGAGCAAGCGCTGGAAGACTTGAAACAAGGTAAAGTAGTCATTGTATGTGATGATGAGGATAGGGAAAATGAAGGGGATCTCATCGGGCTGGCCGAATATGCGACACCGGAAATGATCAATTTCATGATAACCTATGGAAAAGGGTTAGTTTGTGCCCCTGTCAGTCAGCCGATTGCTGAAAAATTAAATTTATTCCCGATGGTGGAGAAAAACACGGATTCTCTTGCTACTGCGTTCACCGTCAGTATAGATCATAAAAATACGACAACAGGAATCTCAGCTGCAGAACGCGCTGAAACCATCAAGCAGTTACTGAATCCGGAATCCCGACCTGAAGATTTCAATAAACCAGGTCATATTTTCCCTTTGCTGGCAAAAGACGGAGGCGTTATGCGCCGGGCCGGTCATACGGAAGCCGCTGTCGATTTGGCTAAGCTATCGGGAGCAGCTCCTGCAGGTGTAATTTGTGAAATCATTAAAGAAGATGGAACAATGGCCAGGGTCCCCGACTTGCGTAAGATGGCAGATGAATTCGATCTCACCATGATTACGATTGCTGACTTGATTAAATACCGTAACCGTTATGAGAATCATGTAAAACGAGAGGTAGAAATCAATCTTCCGACAGAATATGGGGACTTTAAAGCTTATGGCTATACCAATGACGTTGATTTTCGTGAACATGTGGCATTGGTCAAAGGAGAAATAAGTCCGGATGAACCGACGTTGGTAAGGGTACACTCCGAGTGTTTGACCGGTGATGTTTTTGGTTCCTACCGTTGTGACTGTGGACCGCAGCTTGAAGCGGCACTCCGTCAAATTGATGAAAATGGCAACGGAGTACTGCTATATATGCGCCAGGAAGGCCGCGGAATTGGTCTTTTGAATAAAATGCACGCCTATAAATTACAGGAACAAGGACTTGATACCGTAGAAGCCAACCAGAAGCTGGGTTTTGCACCTGACCTCCGGGACTATGGCATTGGTGCACAAATATTAAAGGATTTGGGTATTACAAAGTTGCGCCTCCTTACCAATAATCCAAGAAAAATATCCGGTTTAGGCGGACATGGATTAGAAGTAGTAGAACGGCTTCCGATTGAGATGCCAAGCCGTACAGAAAATGAAAAATATTTACAAACGAAAAAATCAAAACTAGGTCATCTATTTCACTTTTAAGGGTTGAAGGAGGAAAAGGATATGGTAAAACAATATGAAGGTAATCTGGTAGGGTCAGACTTGAAAATAGGAATCGTCGTCGGACGCTTCAATGATTTCATCACAAGCAAACTTTATGAAGGAGCTCTGGATGGCTTGAAGCGACACGGAGTTGATCTGGAACAGGTAGAGGCTGCCTGGGTCCCGGGTGCATTCGAAATCCCGATGATTGCTTCCCGTATGGCTGAGTCCGGGAAATATGATGCAGTCATCACATTAGGCGCGGTCATCCGTGGCTCAACGCCTCATTTTGATTATGTCTGCAGTGAAGCTGCAAAAGGTGTTTCCCAGGCTGCCAGCAAGAGCGGTATTCCAGTCATTTTCGGTGTTATTACAACCGACACAATTGAGCAGGCGATTGAACGTGCTGGTACAAAAGCCGGAAACAAAGGCTGGGAGGCAGCATCTGCTGCTATTGAAATGGCTAATTTGAATAAAATGTTCGACCAATAATAATGGCTTCATATGGCTCACGCTTATCTGCGTGGGCTTTTTTTATTTTTAGTAAGACTAGGACAAGACCAAATTTTCATAGGATAAAGCAGGAAACTATTTATTGACAACTGCATAAAATGAGTGTATCTTATTTAACACCAATTAAACTTATAGGGATTATAAAGTTTTAGGTGAGAAAGGGATGATTCATATGTTAGTAGGCTTGAATGTTGCCGTTTTACTTGTCCTTATCGGTATTCTCGTGAAAATGCAGCAAAAACATTTTTCTTTCAGCAAGCGAGTGTTTGCTGGTTTAGGCTTCGGTATTTTGCTGGGAATCGCTATGCAAGTGATTTATGGGGCGGATTCAAATGTCGTAGCTCAAACGACAGACTGGTACAGTATACTGGGGAGCGGGTATGTTCGATTATTGATGATGATTGTTATTCCGCTTGTTATGGTTTCCATTATTCAATCGATTATAAATCTTGAAAAATCATCGGAATTAGGAAAAATGTCTGGATGGATTATCGGTATATTAGTAGCAACAGCCATGGTTGCCGCGGTTGTTGGAATTGGCAGTTCCCTTGCCTTCGATTTGAACGCAGATCAAATTGAAGCAGGCCAGGCGGAACAGGAACGTGGCAGCTTTATGGAAGAGCGGCTTGCGGATGTGGAAGGAATGAGTACTCCGCAAAAGATACTACAATTTATTCCTGCCAACCCATTCCTGGATATGACGGGTGATAGGGCCACCTCAACGATTGCGGTTGTCATATTTTCTGCTTTCGTCGGGGTAGCGGTCCTTGGGGTAAGGCATAAGAACCCGGAACAGGCAGCGGTTTTCATTAAAGGAATCAATGCGATTTATGCCGTAGTCATGCGAATCGTTACACTCGTTCTTCGTTTAACTCCATTTGGAATCATGGGATTGATGGCCAACACTGTTGCACAAACAAACGTTGCCGGAATAATGGAGCTTGGGAAGTTTGTGCTGGCTTCCTATGTAGCTTTACTCGTCATGTTTTTACTTCATTTGTCATTAATAGCATTAAGCGGTTTGAACCCGTTGACTTATTTGAAAAAAGTTTTGCCGGTATTAGGCTTCGCTTTCACGTCCCGTTCGAGTGCCGGAACCATTCCATTAAACATTTCTGCTCAAAAGAACAGTTTGGGAGTGGATGAAGGAACTGCAAACATGTCGGCTTCATTCGGAGCTACGATCGGTCAAAATGGCTGTGCCGGAATTTATCCTGCTATGCTTGCTGTCATGATAGCCCCTACAGTAGGTATTGATCCACTCAGTCCCGGGTTCCTCATCCAACTGATTTTGTTAGTTGGAATCAGCTCATTCGGTGTTGCCGGAGTAGGGGGAGGGGCAACCTTTGCAGCCTTGATTGTTTTGTCTTCCATGAATCTCCCTGTATATCTGGCTGGGCTCCTTATCTCTGTAGAGCCACTGATCGATATGGGAAGAACCGCTTTGAATGTTAATGGAGCCATGACATCGGGTACATTAACCTCACGTATTCTTGGTAAATTCAATAACGAAATGTTCAATGACAAAGCAGCCATTGATAAAGATATTGCTGTTTAAATGAACAGAACTCCTGTTGATCAAACGTTTGATCAACAGGAGTTTTTTTATTCACCAAAAGTCCAGAAAAGTCGAAGACTTGATTTCAAGATAACAAGGGTTCTTTACCATAATAGCGTCGGGGTTGGCAGGAAAACTACTCGCTTTCCTTTTTCTCCAATCCTTCGGATGGGGTAAGAAGCCCGTATAACGGAAACAGTTTCTCTCGAAACTGAGTCTTCAATTAAAAGGAACTTTATCAGAAAACCAACACGGAGGTTTTAAGGGGGAAATGTTGCTGAGGCTCTTGCTGGGAAAGAAGCTAAAATTATGAAATAATTATAGATAGAAAGAAAAACGGATTAATGGAGGTAAAAAGATGAAAAACCACCAGAAAAATCTTGAAAAATATGCAGACTTAGCTCTTACCAAGGGAGTCAACTTACAAAAAGGACAAGGGTTAATCGTGAATGCACCCATAGAAGCCTCCGATCTCGCACGTGTGATTGTAGCGAAGGCATATGGGAAAGGAGCAAAAAACGTTCATGTAGAATGGAATGATGAACTGGTTTCCTACATGAAGATGAAAAATGCTCCATTAGATGTCCTGAAAAATTATCCAAAGTGGAAAGCAGAAGGACTAGAAGCAATGGTCCAGGATGGTTACTCCTTGTTGACTATTTATGGTCCAGATCCTGACTTGATGAATGACGTAGATTCCGAACGAATTGCAGAAGCTAACAAAGCAAGTGCTCAAGCCTTAAGCAACTACCGCGATTATGTCATGAATGATAAGGTTTCATGGAGTATTATCGCCTTTCCGCAAACGGCATGGGCGAAAAAGGTATTTCCGAACCTTCCGGAGAAGATGGCCATCAACAAGATGTGGAACCAAATCTTCAAAATTTCGCGCGTCGATCAAGAGGATCCATTAGAGGCCTGGAACCAGCACAATGAAAACCTGCGCCATGCCAGAGAATTTTTAAATAAAAAGCAATATCGGAAGCTCCATTACAAAGCGCCCGGAACCGATTTGACCATCGACTTGCCGGAAGGGCATATCTGGCATGGCGGTTCCACAAAGACGAACAATGGGGTTGAATTCAACCCTAATATTCCAACCGAAGAAGTATTCACAATGCCTCATAAGTATGGAGTAAATGGTAAAGTGACCAGCACGAAACCATTAAACTATGGTGGAAGCTTAATAGAAAACTTTACACTTACATTTGAAGAGGGAAAAGTGGTTGATTACTCAGCAGAAGCAGGAGAAGATACCTTGAAGCACCTGCTCGACACCGACGAAGGCGCTAAACGATTGGGTGAAGTCGCTTTAGTTCCGCATGAATCACCAATATCCCAGTCCGGTCATATCTTTTTCAATACGTTGTATGACGAAAATGCTTCCTGCCACCTGGCACTTGGGAAGGCATATCCGACCAATATCGAAGGCGGATCCGATATGAGCAAGGAACAAATGGACAAGCATGGGGTCAATGACAGCCTCATCCATGTGGACTTCATGATGGGATCAGCAGATCTGCAAATTCAGGGGGAAACAGAGAATGGACATACGGAGCCCCTGTTCATCGACGGCTCCTGGGCAATTGACTTCGAATAATAAGAATGACGAAAGCAGCTGGTAGAGCATCAGCTGCTTTTCTTTCTGTTACAGGTTATTTACATAGTTTGTCAACCTGCTTAAAATCTCATAACATCTTACTCAAAATGCACTACCCATTGTTCTTTTCTTATAAAATAGTGAAGAATAGCCGTTTAGAAATAAGCGAAACGGTGAATAGGAAAGCGAACACTTATGAAGCAAAAAAGGACTGAGGCGTATGAAGCGCGATGCATTGTTTGATAATGCCAAATTCATTTTGATATTTCTTGTGGTATTCGGTCACATGATTCAGCCGTTTACGGATGGATCCAAACCGATGTATACCCTGTATATGTGGATTTACACATTTCACATGCCGGCTTTCATCCTGTTGGCAGGATTCTTTGCAAAAGGTGCAGGCAATAAAGGCTATATAGCTAAATTAGCTAAAAAGCTGCTTTTCCCATATTTAATCTTCCAGACCATTTATACCGGTTATTTCTTTTTTATAGGAAAAGAAAGCTGGGCAACGGGGCTTTTTTATCCCCATTGGTCACTATGGTTCTTAGTGAGTATGTTCTGCTGGCATCTTCTTTTACAGTTATTCAGCAGAATACCGCCGCTTGCCGGGATGGCTATAACCGTAAGCATTGGGGTGTTGGTCGGGTACTTTGATACCATTGGCCACGCTTACAGTTTGTCACGGACATTCGTGTTTTTCCCATTTTTCCTGGCGGGCTACTGGCTGTCGAAACAAAATATCGCCCAATGGCGGACCGTTCCTGTAAGAATCGTCTCATTAGCAGTCATGGCAGTAGTGGCAGGACTGTTAATAACATTGCCTGAAATCAACTCAGGCTGGCTGTTAGGTTCTAAATCTTATGCGGTATTGAATATGGAAAATTGGGGCGGTTTAATTCGCTTAGGCATCTATATGCTTGCTGGTCTGATGATTGTTAGTGTAATCGCCTGGATGCCAGGGCGAGAAATACGGTGGACCAGCTTAGGTCAACGCACGTTGTATGTCTATTTGCTCCATGGATTTTTTATCCAATATTTCCGGCAAATTGACGCTTTCAAGGTCGACGGTATTCTGGATGTTTTCGGTTTAGCCGTGTTATCCATGCTGATTGTGTTGTTATTATCCAGCAAACCTGCATTGACACTTGCGCAGCCATTTATCGAAGGTAAGTTTGCATTCCTGAGTAAAAGACAGCAAACCTCATAAAAGAAAAACATTAAACCGTATCTTCCGGTATCCGTCCGGGCAGGTACGGTTTTTCATTTGTTTGAAATAACAGGAAATGTGAAATAGTAAGTAGAGAAAGTTTCAATTATAAAGGAGGAGATGGCGACGCCATGGCTAAGAAAGTATTAATGATTGTAACAAGTACCCAAAAAATTGATGAAGAACATGAAACAGGTCTTTGGCTTTCTGAGTTTGTTGAGCCTTATATGGAATTTACGCAAGCGGGATATGATGTAACAACTGCAAGCCCTAAGGGAGGGAAGATTCATATTGACCCGAACAGCTACTCCAACGAGCTGCCGGATGAGTGGGATGACAGCGTAATGGATCCCCTGAACAGCACCGTGAAGCTGGATGATATTACACCTGAGAATTACGATGGCGTTTTTCTTCCGGGTGGACATGGTACCATGTTCGATTTCCCTGAGAATGAAACATTACAGTCCGTGCTCAGGCATTTTGCCGATAACAGTAAGCTGATCGGTGCGGTATGCCACGGGCCAGCTGGCTTTGTCGGTGTGAAAGACAGCAATGGAGATTCTATTGTGAAAGGAAAAACAATCACAGGATTTACGGACGCGGAAGAACGTGATACAGGACTTGATGGATTAATGCCATTCATGCTGGAAAGCAAACTCCGTGAAGAAGGTGCAGAGTTTGTAACGAAGGAAAATTGGGAAGACCATATTCGAGTAGATGGAAATTTCATCACTGGACAAAACCCACAATCCAGCCTAAGCGCTGGTCGGGCCTTCGTTGATGAAATGAATAAATAAACCGGAATAAATTGAACACCCCGGAGCCTCCAGATTTTGGAGGGCTCCGGGGTGTGTTTTATCAATCAAAATATCAGGTGAGCGGCAAGGACGATGATCGGCAGCGTGATCAGAGTACGTAGAAGGAAGATGATGAATAGATCCTTCATATTCACTGGTATTTTGGAACCGAGCAACAAGCCACCGACCTCAGACATATAAATCAACTGGGTGACCGACAAAGTAGCGATGATGAATCGTGTCATTTCACTTTCAATGGAGGCACCAATGATTGCAGGCAGGAACATGTCAGCAAAACCGACGAGAATCGTTTCGGATGCTTCCGCTGCATATGGTACCTGCATTAATTCCAACAATGGAATGAACGGGTAGCCGAGCCATGTGAAAAATGGAGTGAATTCAGCAATGACGAGTGCGATCGTCCCAAGCGCCATTACAATCGGTGCTACCCCCATCCACATATCGAGGATGTTCTGGGCCCCTTGTTTAAAGAATTTCTTAACACTGGTTTCTTTACTTCCACGTTCCACTGCCTGTTGGTAGGCATAGCTGAACATACTATGTTCTTCAGGAATTTCCTCTTCGATATCTTCTGCTTCTTCGGTTACATACGTCCGAGGTTTACGGGATAGCGGCGGGATCCTTGGCATGATCAGGGCTGCTACGAACCCGGCAAAGGCCACTGTTAAATAAAATGGAACGAACATATGGGATAAACCGACTTCACTGATAACCACCAGACTGAACGTGATGGAAACGACAGAGAAGGTTGTCCCGATAACTGCTGCTTCACGTTTGGAATAATAACCTTCCTCATATTGCTTGCTTGTCAAAAGAACACCGATCGTACCGTCGCCAAGCCAGGAGGCAATGGAATCGATGGATGAGCGTCCTGGCAGTGTGAAAAGTGGCCGCATGACTTTTGTCAATAACACACCGACAAGCTCTAATAGTCCATAGTTAAGTAATAAAGGCAGGAATAAACCGGCGAACAAAAATACAGCAAACAGGACATGAAGCAGTGAGTCCAGGAGTAATCCACCTGTATTTTCTGAGATGATCGCCTCCGGTCCGATTTGATAATAAACCATGATGGCAAAAACCATTCCCAGAATCCTTGTAATCAGCCAAACAGGAGACACATAGAATAAAGATTGGAAAAAAGGGAATTGGTCGAGCAACGACGGACCTGTCAGCCTTATGACAATCGAACCGATTGCAGTGATGGAAATAATAATCATCATAATGAAGGAGAGATGATCCGCAAGTGCGGTTTCCAGCCACCCGGATAAAATAGCGATTGGAATGGTGACAACTTCTTGGTTTTTATCATAAAAAGGCACCATAAACAGGATGATACCGATTAAGGATGGAATAATAAATTTCAAGTGATCGACAGCGCGATAGTTTTTCATGATTGTACACTCCTATAAGATTATTCATAAAAATACAGCACGATTTATTTTAATACAAAATATATGAATTGCCAATAGAAAAATTTAGAAGCGATAAAACGAGCATCATAGTTTCTGAGGAGGATATGCAAAAATGCGTTACTTTCCTACCCCAATAGTCGTAGTGAGCAAATGTTTAGAGTTTGGTCCTGTCCGGTACAATGGGGAAGCAATCCCGGACAAGGTAGTACAGCGACTGGATGAATTTGTTGAATTTATGCCGGTATGTCCGGAAGTTGAAATTGGGCTTGGTATTCCTCGTGATGTCATTCGTCTTGTTGATGCAGAGAATGGACCACGGCTTGTCCAGCCTGCGACGGAGAAAGACCTTACGGAAACAATGGTCCGTTTCACCAGAGGCTATCTGGACAGTTTATCTGATGTTGATGGGTTTCTTTTAAAAGGCCGGTCCCCAACTTGCGGAATTGCGGACGTTAAAGTATATAACCAGAGTGATAATGCTCAGGTCATAAAGAAAACCGATGGGTTATTCGCCAAAGAGGTGCTTGATACCTTTGGCGGATTAGCGATTGAAGAGGAAGGAAGGTTGAAGAACTTCACACTAAGAGAGCATTTTTTGACTAAACTGTTTACGATTGCTTCCTTCCGCGAACAAAAAAATTCCGGTCAATTAAGCAGGCTCATCGATTTTCATTCCAATAATAAGTATTTATTCATGGCCTATCAGCCTAAAATTTTAAAGGAGATGGGACAGCTGACAGCCAACCATGATTCACTACCGGTCCCCACCGTTTATAATAAGTACGAACAGAAATTGATGGAGCTGATGGCGAATCCTGCAGCCCCGCAATCACACGTCAATGTGTGTCAGCATATTTTCGGCTACTTTAAAAAAGAATTGAGCGGCGATGAGAAACGTTACTTCCTCGACGAACTGCGTCAGTATGAAGAAGAAAAAGTCCCGCTCAGCACGGTGCTGGCTATTTTGAAGGCCTGGACCATCCGATTTGATCAAAAATATCTGAAGCGGCAGACGTATTTCGAACCATACCCGCTCGAACTGGTAGAAATATCAGACTCCGGCAAGGGAAGGGCTTACACGTAAATCGTCAGCCAATGTAATGCTGCAGGACACGATCTACGGACGGCCCGTAACTTTCTCCAAATAAGTTCAAGTGTACTAACAAGTAGAATAACTGATAAATTTCTTTCCGATCAACATAGCTGTCCGGCAGTGGATAGCCTTCGTTGTAGGCATTATAAAAGTCTTCAGGAAACCCACCGAACAGTTCGGTGAAGGCCAGCTCGAATGACCGGTCTCCATACAACACAGAAGGATCAATCAGATATGGCTGCCCACCGGGACCTGCCATCCAATTTCCGCCCCAAAGGTCCCCATGGAGCAGTGAGGCACCAGGTTGCTTTGGAAGCCATTCGTCCAGCTTTGTGATCAGTTGTTCTAGCCTTTTTCTGCGTCCATCATGGAGCAGGCTTTGACTGTCTGCTAATTTCATCTGGGGAAGCAGTCTTTGCTCACGATAATAACTTGGCCAGTCTTCATACCAGCCATTTGGCTGAGTAAGCGTCCCGACAAATGTGTCACCATCCAATCCATAATAGTCATGTTGGGATTGGTGCATGGCCGCCAGCTGTCTCCCTAACCGTTCACCTGTATCATCTTTTCGAGTACCATGTATCCACTCCATCACCATCACCCCAGGCCCTCCATTTTCTGGAAGGTCATAATGGTAGACGGTCGGGGTGGGGATGGTTTCAGTTGCGCGGATAAGCTCCAGTCCCTTTGCTTCCATTTGAAAAAAGTGGCGAGGTACTTGCTGATTGGCTTTAATAAAATAGCTGTTTTCTGAAGTAGTCACTTGAAAAGCTTCGTTGATATCTCCTCCAGAGATTTTCTTAAATGTGTTGATCTCCTGGTTGTCTCCAGCTTTAGCCAATGCGGCTTGTATTAATTCTCTCATATTATCCCTCCACCAAAACTCATACCCTGAATTGTTGTTCAGCACTCCTCTTGTATGGGTGTTGCCAGATCTTCGCGGTATTGCCTGGGGGTTTGCTTGACATACTTTTTGAACACAGAGGTATAGTAGCTTTGATTGCAAAACTGAAACAGCTTGGCGATATCTGAAATGGATGTAGAAGTATGAAGTAAGAAATATTTGGATTCATCGATTCTTTTTTCGTTGATGAATTGGACAATCGAAACGCCGACTTCTCTTTTGAACAGGTGGGACAAATAGCTTGGGCTTACATAACATTCTCTGGAAATCTCCTCTAACGTTAAGTCGGATAATATATGATCGTGAATATAAGCGATGGCTTTGTTGATAACCGGGCTGTAGGGGAGATTATCTGCTTGTTCGACGGTATATATAAAATCTTCCAGCATCCTATGCTCGAGTTCAGAAATATCCCGAGGAGCCCTGATGGCTTCTATTTTATTGAGATAAGCATCGTTCAAGCGGAAGGCTGTATCCGGATCGACTCCCCCCTTGATGACCGCTCTTGTAAAGAGAGTACACGAGCTTATCACCGAATTTTTCCATGATCGCAAGTGCTGCTTAGACTGGGTAATGCGATCCGATTGGTTGATGTTTTTCAAAAGCAGAATCGCCCGTTCTCTATCTTTGTTTGTGATAGCCTCTAACAATTGTTGTTCCATCAAGTAGGGTGGGTGGGCGTACTGGTTCGTATTAGCTGTGCGAATGCTCATAAACTGGTCGATCATCGTTTGCTTAATTGTCAACATCGTGATGCCCCCTAAGCATAAAATATCTCGCTATGTAATGATTCCATCACCATTGTAAGCGATTTCAACATATTTTTAAACCCGTCCTTTGGCGGTGTTTGCTGGTTAAGTATAACGGGAACAATGATAGCTGTGAAAAAGATTGGACGGATAGCTCCATTGGATTAATTAGAAGGAGGAGTGAGAAAATGAGTTGGACAATTGAACGGCATTCTTTGAAAGAATTAGATTTAAATAATGAAGAAAGCTTGTTTTTCCTTGGAAATGGCTATATAGGCGTTAGAGGTAACTTTGAAGAATCATATGGACGAGCGGTACCCACCGTACGCGGGACGTATCTGAACGCTTTTCATGATGTCATTGATATCCCTTATGGGGAAAAACTATTCGCCTTTCCTGATACGCAGCAAAAAATGCTGAATGTCATTGATAGCCAAACCATTCACATTTATCTGGGAAAAGAAAAAGAACATTTTTCAATTCAGGAAGGAGAGGTGCTGGAATACGCAAGGAAACTCCATCTTGATCAAGGAAAAACAGACCGGAGGGTCACATGGAAATCACCGCTGGGAAAAGAAGTGGAAATCTATTTTGAACGAGTGGTCTCGTTTGTACACCGAGAATTGTTTTTGATCCAGGTAACAATTACCCCGTTGAACTTCAGTGATGTCATCACCATTGTTTCTACGGTGGATGGAGAAGTGGAAAACCATGTCGATCCGACAGACCCACGTGTAGGCGCAGGGCATGCCAAGCTGCTGCATGTACAGGAAGCAGATGCTTTCGAAGCGAACACGTTTATAAAAAGTAAAGCAGAAAGATCGGAACTGGAAATGGCCTGTCTAAGTTATCATAAAGGGCTCGATGGAAAACTGGTGGATATTGAAAAAGAGGCAGATGACCAAAGGCTCGTGTATACTTACGAGATGCAGGCAGAAGAGGGGCAGTCCCTGGCGTTCAGTAAATGGAACATCTACGTCGATGATCTGCGGCACAATGGAGATTTACGCCAAAAAGCACTGCGTGTCAAAGGTCAACTGGACACAATGGATGCAGAACAGCTGAAGGAAGCACAGGAAAAATATCTGCACCAGTTCTGGAAGCATAGTGATGTTGAGGTGCAAGGGGACGATGCTTTGCAGGAGGGGATTCGCTTTAACCTGTACCATTTATTACAATCTGCCGGTCGTGATAAATTCAGTAACATTTCAGCAAAAGGGTTAAGTGGTGAAGGCTATGAAGGACACTATTTCTGGGACACCGAAATTTATATGATTCCAGTCTTTTTGATGACCGCTCCAGAATTAGCCAAGCAGCTGCTGATTTACCGGCACTCGATCCTTGACCGTGCCAGGGAGCGAGCGAAAGAGATGGGGCATGAAAAAGGGGCGTTGTTTCCATGGCGAACAATCAATGGCGGGGAGTGCTCCAGTTATTTTCCGGCTGGAACAGCGCAATATCATATCAGCGCTGATATTGCCTATAGCTATATCCAATATTACCATGTCACCGGAGATGACGATTTCCTGAAAGATTACGGGGCGGAGGTACTATTGGAAACGGCACGACTATGGATGGATATGGGTCATTTCCGTGACGATGGAACTTTTGCCATTGATAATGTGACAGGTCCTGACGAGTATACTTGCGTTGTTAACAATAACTATTATACAAATGCCATGGCGAAATATAATCTGGAGTGGGCTTATCGAATCTATGAAAAAATGAAGGACTGGGAAAAGGACGAGTCCGGTACGATATTTGCCCGTCTTGATTTTCAGGAAGAAGAAGCTGACTACTTCAGGCAGGCTGCCGAAGCCATGTACCTGCCATATGATGACAAGCTGCAGATCAATGCGCAGGATGACAGCTTTTTAAATAAGGCGGTCTGGGATTTTGAAAATACACCGAAACAACATTATCCGCTGTTATTGAACTATCATCCTTTGACATTATACCGTTACCAGGTTTGCAAACAGGCAGATACCGTACTGGCCCATTTTCTATTGGAAGATTACAGCGATAATGAAACAATTCGAAATTCCTATGACTACTATGAAGCAATTACGACTCATGATTCTTCGTTGTCTTCCTGTGTGTACAGTATGATGGCAGCTAAGCTGGGGAATATCGAGAAAGCCTATCATTATTTTGAAGAAACAGCCCGTCTTGATTTGGACAATACCCATGGGAATACAAAAGACGGTCTTCATATGGCCAATATGGGCGGCACCTGGATGGCTATTGTTTTTGGGTTTGCCG
The DNA here is from genome assembly GCF_043496955.1 of Thalassobacillus sp. B23F22_16. Lineage (NCBI taxonomy): Bacteria > Bacillati > Bacillota > Bacilli > Caryophanales > Bacillaceae > Thalassobacillus > Thalassobacillus sp. B23F22_16. The sequence goes on from NZ_JBIEKD010000009.1 coordinate 36,014, forward strand.
GATTGCGTATCAAAGAGGACGGCTTGCATTTGTCACCACAGCTTCCGGAACAATGGGAGAGTTATGCCTTCCATCTGCATGATCACGGGAGTGCAATAAAAGTACAGGTTTCCTGGGAAGGCGTAGAATTGGAGGTTGTTGAAGGAGACAGTGTAGAGCTGTTTGTAAAGGAAGAGAAAATAGAAATCGTACCTGGTCAAACTAGAAAGTTAGAGTTATAAGCGAGTTGGCCTGTACATGTAAAAAAAGCCGCAGCAACCTGGATTAGGGTAGCTGCGGCTTTTTGTGTTTAATGGAAAGGGTTTTTCAGAACCGGTTCCTGGAACAATTTTTCGTAAGCATAAATGGTTTGAGCTTCTTCAAACCAAGCTCGCGATAGAGACTTTCGGCTCCATCATTATTCGTTCGTACCGAAATCGTCACTTCTTCTAAATCAAGTGCCAGGAATGCGTATTGAAGGGCATGATCGATCAAGACAGAGCCAATCCCCTGACTGCGTTCGCTTTGATCAACGTTTACGAAACAGATTTCTCCCTCAATTCCTGGGATGATCGTTTCAAAATATAGATAGCCTTTCAGCTCGCCGCCACTCTGATAGCCCCATAATTTGTTCGATTCTTTACGGGACAGGGTCATCATCTCGGAAGTGGTGTAATAGGCACCTTCTGGATGAAGTCGGCTAATTTCCGCTTCGTCCTGATCGGTCACTTCTACGATATTACGGGCTTCGTACTCACCAGAGCGATAGTCATCCCGGTAGAGCACCATTGTTTTTTCAATGTTATACAGGTGGAAGCGGTGTCGCTCACAAAAATCGATCAAATGCTTGTTCGCTTTGAAGCTGGCTACTTTTACAGCCTTGAAATGGAGTTCCATCGTTAACGATGCTTTCTCCCATAATCCCTCCATCACTTCCGCTTCCTGATCGATGGCGAACGGGCCAAGCAGACGGCATAGCTTCTGTTCGAAAAACGGCAGGATGCCAAGAAAACCAATAATCTGCTCGTTTTCCCATGCTACGTAAGCTAATGGATCAGTGAATTGCGTCAAGGTCCAGATTTGTTCATAGATTTCGTTTTGGTCCGATGCCAGCCAGGCAACAAAATGCTTGTCCTGCTCATTCATATGATAAAGCCATTCCGAAACCTTCTGTAAATCTTTTACTTCTAATTCTTTTATATGCAAAGGTATTCGCCTGCCTTTTTTCTTTAAGCATGCCATAGAATAAAGAAAAAACCAACCAGAGAATGTGTCTCCGGTTGGTTTTCAAAGTCTCAATTAATTATTACCTTTACCCTTACCATTGTCTTTAAAATCTATATTATAATCAAATGGAACAGGGTTCAGGCTGTCTTGCGGAGCAGCATAGTAAGTAGTCATGTAAGTCTTCCCGCTTTTGAACAATTGTCTCAATTGCAGAGCATCTTCTTCAGTAACATTAAACGGATCAACATGAAGGACACGGTGTTTGCCATTCTTCTTCTCGTTAATGAAGCTTACACCATATTCAACATAGTTTTCCTGTAGTTTATCCATAGACATAAATGGTTTAATCGAAGAACCATCATAGCTGAGTCCGATTTCAGGAATTTCGATATTATCAACGAACCAGCCAGAATCATTGTACCCCCAGTCTGTGAGGTAGCGGAAAGCGATGTGTACTTTCTCGCCAGCAAAGTCAGAAAGGTTAAACGTTTCTTCTTGCCAGTCTTCATAGTGACCGGTAAAGCCAGGAACGTTTGCTTTGATTTTAGGATAGCCTTGTTCTACAACATCAGAGCTAGTGCTTTCGTTCTCCAGAGATGTCCAAGTTTGACCATTATCCGTAGTCACCTGGACCATTCCAAAGTCCCATCCTTCTTCGATATCGATAAAGTTATCGAATTGAAGTGTCGCTTCATCGATATTAGTCAGATCAGCTTCGAAAATAATGCTATTATCCATCTCATGTCCTTCATTAGCCCAAAAGACTTGATTATTAGAACCCAATGGATCAGCAACGGTTTCCCATTTAGTAGGGAAGAAGTCTATGCCATCAAAATTGATAGTATCAATTTTTTGGTTTTTATCAAAATCGAAGACTTTATAGTCGGTTCCCCAAGCAGGAACGCCATCTTTTTCATATTCCTTCGCCTTTTCAAAGTTTACTGTTTGTCCACGAGTTTCTCCATCTCCTACAGGGAGATCACGGAGGTTGATGTTTTCAAATCCATATATACCGCCTTTGAATTTATCTTCATCAATAGCCAATGCAGTAGAGAAGTTTTGATAAACTTCAGTAAAGCTTGTATTATATCCAAAATCTTTTAATACAGTATTGAAGCTTTCAATACTGTTATCTTCACTCTTAGCAAGTGCACGGATGAATTCCTGTCCGAATTGCTCATAGCTGTAAAGAGTGAATAACTGTACCAAGCCGTAGTCTGCGATTGTTTCAGGGCCAGTTTCAGCACCTTGGTGTTCGTCCCAGTTAGTTAAGGAGTTCTCTGGGTGATCAAGAAGGAAGTTGATCGAACCAGCATCCATCCCATAACCACCGAGGTATTCAGAGAAAGTAGACATTCCCTCATTCAGCCATGTAGTTTCATCAGAATCATTATCGTCATGAATCAAGTGCTGGAGTTCATGTATGGTGGTTCCGAAGAAAGTACTTTCAAGGCGTTCTTCCCAGTTATTTGTATCAATAGTTATAATGTTGCGGTCCATATACATTTCTAATGTGCTCCAGTAGAAACCGGCAACAAAGAACGGATAATCTGGATCAGTGAAGTTGTCATCCTCGATGTTATCTACAAGCATAACGATCTTGTCGCCATCACCGTCGTAATATCCTTCCGGTACATAGCCCAACTCTTCTAGTAAAGAGTTACTTCCATCATGCGTGTTTGGTACACCAAAAAACTCTGTACTTACGGGATAAATGTTATTATCAAACTCTGCAGACAGCTTGTCCACTTGCTCTTGTGTCACTACATGTGGGTCGCGTGGGTCTCCTTCAGGGAAACCTAGATCATTAGCTACCCAAATTTCCACGTGTTCACCTTCGCTGCGAAGAGTGAATGGTTTGAAACCAAGGTTGCGGTCCAAGAACTGTTTGGTTCCCCCATCAAAAGTGAAATTGCTATCAGATTCTTCAGAGGCAGAAGTCTCGGTTTCATTAAAATTGATTCCTTCTGCTTCTTCCTTAATCTTCTGCTTCGCTTCCTTCTGGAATTCTTCATCCTGTGACTGCTTATCTAGCAATCCGTCGATGTCGATGCGGTCGGTGTACCGCTCCGTGTCAAAGTTGCTGTACTTGCTTGTTGCACTTACGTCTCCTGCTCCAGCAGCTGGTGCGAACAACGATAATGTTAACGCACTAGCCGACAGCAAAGCTGTAAACTTTTTATTCAATGTGATTCCTCCCCCTAAAATTCATGGATATTTTCCATATGTTTATAATTATCGGCAAAATTCGGAAAATTGTGAATGGTAATTTAGGAGGGATTTCATCTCATAAATGGTATATAAGTCATGTTTTGTCGAGACGTAAGTCCTGTTTGGAACCATACAAGAAGAAAATTATGTAAGTAATCAATTATTTTTGTCACCGATAAAAAAGAAATGCTACTTTATTTAGCTCATAAATGTCTGCTTAATTCTAAGATTGAGTGATAAGAAATAGGGTACTAATAAGTAGAGAGAAAAAGCAGGGGGGTGAGAGGCCGTGCGGGATCGGATGAAATACATAGGGTTTTATCGGGTGTTCGTTATTGTCTGGATGTCAGCCAAGTTCATGCTGCAATTATTCTGGTTCCAGAAGACCAACCGGATCTGGGATGAGGAAACAAAGCGTAAATGGGACGACATGATGGCAAAACAAGCACGTGAATATAGAATTAAATCCATCCGATTGGGCGGGCTGCTGATAAAGTTTGGCCAGTTCCTCAGTTCAAGGGCTGACTTGCTTCCCCAAGTATTTATAAAAGAATTGGAAGGGCTGGTCGATCGCGTCAAACCGGTACCCTTTTTCTATTCCAAGAAGATAATTGAGGAAGAATGGGGAGGGGATCTGGAAGAATTTCTCGAGGATATGGAGGAAGAACCTGTCGCATCCGCCTCGATTGGCGAGGTTTATAAAGCATCGCTAAAAGATGGTACGCCAGTTGCTATCAAAGTGCAGCGTTATCGAGTCAAAGAGATTTTCCAGATGGATTTTAAAGCACTGAGGATTGTTTTCTGGATGCTCCGCCGGTTCTCAAGCTATGGGAAAAAAGCAGATTTGCAGGCATTGTACCGTGAAATTGTCACAGTGATGAGCAATGAATTGGATTTTAAGAAGGAACTCCAAAACGGCAACCACTTCAAAAAGCGGTTCAAGGATATGGAGAATGTTTATATTCCGGAATATTATAATGATCTTTCGACCCAACGCGTGCTGGTAATGGAGTGGATTGAAGGTGCCAGGGTCACCGACATCCCATTCATTAAGGAAAATGGTATCAGTCGGGAGCAGGTGGCAAGGACATTGTTTGATCTGTGCGTCGAACAGTTTTTATATACCGGTATGTTCCACTCGGATCCTCATTCTGGAAACCTGATGCTTAAAGCTGATGGCACAGTCGTCGTGATTGATTTTGGTATGGTAGGGGAAATAAAGAAGCGGGATGCCAGTTACCTTCGTATGATGATTCAAGGCTTCATACTTGATGATTATGATCAGGTCATTGATGCATTATTTAAAATGAATTTTCTTTTAGACAATGCGGATACAGAACGTGTGAAGAAGATGCTGCGGGAAACCGTTGATATGTATTTAGAAGGTGATTTTACAAAGCTTGACGCCACCATAATGAACGACATTATGGAGGATATCCAGCAATTCGTTAAAAACCAGCCGATCCAGCTGCCGGCGGATTACGCTTTTTTAGGAAGGGCGACATCTATTATTATCGGGGTATTGACGGCAGTCTATCCGCAAATCGACTTGATGGCGTGGGGAAAGCCGGTCATCAGGGAATGGATGAGCGGGGCGGATTCCAAGTATGGTTTTTACAAGGATATAGCAGCCGATACAGCCAGGCCATTGTTGTCTCTTCCAAGGGCTCTGGTAAGCTTCTTGGAGAGTGGCGACAGGGATCGGGAATGGGCTGCTGAAAAGCAGCAAAATCATATGTTCCACCAATTTTATTTATTTTACACAAGCTTATCCTTTTTCACTATGATAGCCGGAGGAGTATTTGGTTTATATTGGTACCGATCTGCTGATCTGCTGCTGATGTGGATAGGGTTCGCTATCGGTTTGATGGGGGCAGCAGGGTTGCTGTCTTTTGGAAGGAAACATGTCAAAATGATGCAGGCCATCAATACTAACAGGAGGGGTTCATGATGAGTGATCTATTAAAAAAAGGATTTTATTTAGGGCTTGGAGCTGCTCTTAGTGGGAAAGAAAAAGCGGAAAAATTATTGGATGATCTCGTACAGCGCGGGGATATCAGTCCATCGCAGGCCCGTGAAATGTTCGATGAATTCATAGCAAAAGGAATGCAGAAAGACGCAGAATGGAGCGAGCAGGGAAAGGCAAAAATGCAGCAGCGCGCGAAAGAGATGGGTTTTGTTACCCGTGATGAATATGAACTGTTAGAAGCCCGTGTTCAGCGTTTAGAGAAGCTTCATCAGAGTGATAATCAACAATAGAAGAAAGCCAGCCTATACAGATGGGCTGGCTTGTTTAATTTAGGATACATTTTTCTTGTCGAGCAATTCAATAGCTTGTTTCAATGAAGAGCAAGTCGTTACCCGGTTTTTACTGGACTGAAATATTCCAAGCTTAGTTGCCTGCATACTGAGGTCCGGCCGCATACCGGTAAGAAGTGGTGTGATTCCAAGTAAAGTCAAGGAATCAAGCAGGCGGTACAAATGACTCATAAACGAATTATTGACGTCATAAACGCCAGACAAATCGATGATCAGCCATTCGATATTCCAGTTGCTTACTTCTTTTAAGGTTTCATCCATCAACACGTCGGCCCGCATTTGATCGATTTCCCCGATGATCGGCAGGATGGCAACGGTATCCTTAATGGGGACGATTGGTGTGGAAAGCTTTAAGTATTTTTCTTCATAATTCTTAAGGATGCGTTCTTCTTCTCTGGCGAAGCTCAGGCTGAATCCATGAACGATATGATTAAAAATATCATCCGTACGTGTCACTACTTCGATGATATGTTTGAATTCATAATTCGTTTCATGGGATTGCTCCTCGATGAACGTCCATAGTACTTCTTTATATATTCCAATTCTTTCTAGTGCCTGGCTCAGAGAGCCGCCTCGGGATACAGAGTTCTTTCCGATTTCTTCTCCCCATTGAGTCGCGATTTCGTTTGATTTTTCCACGTGCAGCATGGTCTTTGCTATGGTTTCGAATAGTTGATGTACAACTCTTTTACTATTCTCGAGCTCTTCTTCAGGCAAGGTTGCAAGTTCTTCTGGATATCTATGTTGCGACATAGTGAATATTCTTTCAGTCAACTCATCAACATTCTCGGATATTTTCTTTTGGAAGAATACCACATGTTCTTTTTGCACCATAAAGCAATTCAGTCCCTTTAGCAATAAATTACTATTATTATATATTGTCACCGTAATTAAGTAAATTTAAATCATCATAACAATTGTAAATGTGCTGGTTATTTCAATGGGTTTCCATCCGAATATATCCAATTATTGCTTAGAATACATGTTTGATAGCTAAATAGATAGGTTAAAAGGATAATAACGTTTTTCCTAAGAAAGATAAGTCTTATTCAGCGTTTTCCTAATAAAATTTATCGGCAAAGGTTGCGTGGCATTATGAAAAAACTTGCGATGGTGGCAGTGTTGCTGATCCTGTCTGGGTGCAATCTGCGTGTGCTTGATCCGAAAAGCCAAACAGCTTCTGATCAGGCTTTTTTAATTTATTTAAGTTTTGGCATTATGATGTTCGTCGTACTTGTAGTGGCTGTCCTTTTTATCGGGTTTACATGGAAATACAGAGAGACTGAAAAAAAACGTAATGATGTTCCAAAGCATGAAGAAGGGAATCGGACACTCGAAATCATTTGGACGGTGCTGCCAATCATTCTGCTGATCGGACTAGCTGTCCCTACTGTAATGATCACGTATGATGTCTCGAATATAGGTGCCTCATCTGAGGAGACGATGCATGTGAATGTGGTAGCGGAGCAGTACCGATGGACCTTTGAATATGAAAATGGCAAGGAAACACACAAAAATTTAGTTCTTCCAGTCGACCAGGAGGTCGTTTTACATTTAACTTCAAAAGATGTTATCCATTCATTTTGGGTGCCTAATTTAGGAGGCAAAATGGATATGATACCTGGCGAAGAAAATCAAATGAAGATCACTCCAAGCGAAGAGGGAACGTACCAGGGAAAGTGCGCGGAATATTGTGGAACTCTCCATACAGACATGCGCTTTGAAACCGAAGTGGTTGATCAGGAAGAATTTCAACAGTGGCTTGAAGAATAATCGGGGGAGAAAAGGGTGAAAATATGCAATTTTACTTATTCGGGGAATTGATTGTATTACCGACTGACGTTATAGCCGCCTGGGTTTCCGTCATAATTGGAGCTCCGCTTGTCTTATACTGGTTTACCAAGAAGCGCTACTGGCCCGTTGTGTGGGGTTTTGCCACCAGCACGAACCACCGGAAAATTGGCATGTTATATATCATCTTTGCCTTGTTATTCTTTTTTCGTGCCGGAATAGATGCCTTGTTTATCCGGATGCAGCTAGTCACAGCAGAGAACGAATTCTGGGTTTTCCAAGGTGATAAATATAATGAAGTATTCACCACGCATGGTACGATGATGATATTTTTTGTAGCCATGCCTTTACTGATTGGACTCATGAACGTCGCTGTTCCCCTACAGATCGGAGCGAATGACCTGGCATTTCCATTTTTGAATTCTATTGGTTTCTACTTATTTTTAACTGGCGGGATGATATTCTTCGCGGCTTTCTTTTTCAATGCTGCACCCAATGCCGGATGGACTGCTTACGCGCCATTATCGACCTATGAATTTACGAGCGGGCCAAACAATAATTACTATATATTCGGACTGCAAGTGTCGGGGCTGGGGACTATATTTGCAGCCATCAATATGATTGTGACGATTCTCAGGCTGCGGGCACCAGGGCTTAAATTGACACGGATGCCTTTATTCCCATGGGCGAGTTTGATTACGTCGTTCTTAATTCTGGTTGCCTTTCCGGTATTGGCAATCGCTTTGCTGTTATTACAGTTCGACCGTTTTTACGGGGCAACTTTTTTCCTTGGAGAAATGGGACATCCTGTTTATTGGCAGCACCTTTTTTGGATTTTCGGTCATCCTGAAGTATATATCCTGGCACTGCCGGCGTTCGGTATTTTTTCTGATATCATATCTAATTTTTCCCGGAAAAATGTGTTTGGATACACATCCATGGTTATCGCCCTTGCGCTGATCGGGCTGCTAGGCTTCATGGTATGGGCCCATCATATGTTCACGGTTGGCCTGGGGCCTTTCGCAAACACGTTTTTTGCAATTACAACGATGATGATTGCCGTTCCTACCGGTATAAAAGTCTTCAACTGGCTGTTTACGATGAGGCGGGGCGTCATACGACTGCAAACTCCGATGCTGTTTGCCTTAGGTTTCATCCCGACTTTTGTTATGGGTGGGGTGACTGGTGTTATGCTGGCGTCTGCCGCAGCGGATATGCAATATCACGATACTTACTTTGTAGTTGCTCACTTCCATTACGTCATTATTGGCTCAACGGTGCTCGGGGCGTTCGCCGGGCTGTATTACTGGTATCCGAAAATGACTGGTAAAGTCCTCGATGATAAGTTAGGTAAATGGCATTTCTGGTTGTTCCTGATCGGTTTCCACCTGACTTTCTTCCCGCAGCATTTAGCTGGTTTGAACGGCATGCCTCGTCGTGTCTATGACTATACGTGGGAAGATGGCGTTTTTGTCTATAATTTCATCAGTACGATCGGAGCGTTTTTAATGGGAGCAAGCATGCTGTTTGTGCTTTGGAACATTTACAAAACGCACCGGACGAAAGAGGAAAATGTAGGTCCGGACCCATGGGATGGACGGACACTGGAATGGTCGGTCCCATCACCTGTACCTGAACACCCATTCGAAAAAATGCCGGTTATTGATCGTCGCGATGCGCTATGGTGGGCGAAACAGGAAGGAAGGTCGCTTCCTGTGGAAGACCATCCACGCGCTTCCCCGATAGCCGTCCGTACAGTTCAGCCACTTGTCCTGTCAGCAGCACTGACGATTCTGAGTTTCGGGTTCATTTATGGATGGGTATGGATGCAGATCTTAGGCGGCGCCGCTTCGTTAGGGTTCTTCCTATTACGTGCATTTAATGATGAACGGACAGAGGCTTATAGGAAGGAGGAACAGGACGATGAATAGTAAAACCATGTCTAAAGACTTGTTTGGTGATAAACGGATGGGGTTTTTTATCTACCTTTTTGTAGAAGCGGTCATGTTTGCGACGTTATTTGCAACATACTTGATTTACACCCCAGCTCCGCAAGGACCACATCCAAGTGAAGTCTTCGAAGTGAAAACGGTAGTCCTGGCTTCTATCTTCCTTTTGTCGAGCAGTGGCACATTAATGATTGCTGAAAAAGGGCTGGATCGCCGGAATATAAAGATGATTCTTTCTGGCTTATTGATCACATTCACTTTCGGTGCTATCTTTATGTATTTTGAAGTGCATGAATTCTACACGTTTGTCACAGAAGGGCATACCATTTCGACCAATAACTTTTTATCTTCTTTCTATGTGCTGGTCGGTCTCCATGCCTCCCATGTTCTGTTCGGGCTTTTCTGGATGATTGTCCTGTTAATCCAACGGAAGCTTTTGCCTTATAATCTCTTCAAAGAAAAGCATAAGATCTTCAATTACTACTGGCACTTTGTCGATATCATCTGGGTAGGCATTCTCATCATCGTCTATATTCCTTATTTAATATAAAGCTCAGGTACAAGATAGTTAGGTCCGTCACTATGAAAGGAATAGGATGGGCAGGGAAACGACTCGCTTTCCTGCGGGGGACCTGGCAAGCTTCCTCGGGCTAAAGCCCTGTGGGATCTTGCCTAGCCCCTTCTCCCGCGGGAGTCTCCCCGTTTCCCTGACCATCCAGCTATTTTTGTTATAAACGGACCCTTCAGGAGGTGTATAACTAAAACCTTCATCTAGACGCATATATAAAAGGAAAAACGTCTTTTCTCATTTGATGGGCCTGTTCAAAAGGTGATTTCGAGAACTTTTATGGTAAGGGGCGTGGGGGAAGGTTGAGACTCCTGCGGGAAAGAATAGACTGGAAAGACCCCGCAGAGCTTTTAGCTCGAGGAGGCTTGCCGTCTTCCCCGCGGAAAGCGAATCCTTCCCCAACGTCCCTTAACTCCTATAATCATCTCGAAATCAAGTTTTCGACTTTTCGGCCTTATTATTGAGTAAGCGATTAGATCAACAAGGATTAACAGAGCCAAATTTAAAAAGACCCGAATCTACGGGTCTTTATTTATTGAGGTAGCTTAAACGCGTTTCGAAAAAATTCGGTAGATGAAGTAAAGGAGCCAAAAGGATCCAAAAGCAAGGAGACCGAGATTAATATAATACCAGAATCCACTCCCTAACCAGTCGAGAGGAGTCTCGACATACGGAGTTCTGGATAAATATAAATAATTCGCACCGAGTGCTTGATTGACGAAGCCCATCGCTATAGCGTACAAAACCAGCAGCCCAAACACCTTTATAGTAGTTTTCCATGTTATTGTAACCGGGTGAACAAGGATGAGCAGAACTCCTGCCCAGGATATCGCCATGTGATGAAAGAAAAACTTCCAAAATCGGTAATGAAGGTAGTCATGAGGGAGATCAGGTGTTACCAGGGCCATGAGAGCTGGAATAACAGCAATGAAATAGGTGACTTTTATCAGGTAATGATGCTGGGTAACTAGTGCAGCTGCAGCCACCAGAGAAGCAATGCCGCATAAGTGAAGCGGAAGGTATTCCTTCATATTCCATAAGCCGTGGACAGCAGCCCAAGTCTGATAAGAGAATTCAGAAACGATTAAAAGGGCGAATAGCACCCACCGGACAATCTGGTAGTTCGTCTGCTGTTTTTGAAGCGGTTTATGCGTGAATACTATTAGCGCTAACCCAGCTGAATAAATCATCAGCATGGCAATATGACTAACGCCGAACATAGAAAAGGGGTGATCCATGTAACTGCTGAACCATTGATTCATAGCTAATCATCCTATTATCATAAATGCTGTTATGCTATCATTCTACCATAGGCTAAAAGGAGGGCGACAAGTGGTCAAGATGATCAACTGCTTCCGCTGTGAATTTTTCTTCACTACCTGGAATACTGATTTTCCTAGAGGATGCAGGGCTTATGGTTTTAAAACGAGAGAAATGCCAGCTGAATTTGTTAAGAAAACGACTGGAACGATGTGTTTACAATTCAGAGAAAAAAAGATAACCGACAAGTCGGCATCCAAGAGTTCTTCTTTGGATTATAGGATATAACACCTGTAAATAATATGAAATTTCAGAATATAGGTCGTCGGAATGATATTTTTATGATATGCTGAGGCATATTTAACAAAGATTAGAAAATTGAGTGAGGGAGTTGAATACTATTGGCTAGGGAAAAATGGGCCTCCAAGCTCGGGTTTATGCTCGCGGCTATGGGGTCAGCTGTCGGACTTGGCAATATATGGCGATTTTCCTATGTTGCCGGCGAAAATGGCGGGGGAGCCTTCTTGCTTGTGTACTTATTTTTTGTATTCGTAATTGGCATCCCATTGCTATTGACAGAAGTAAGTATTGGAAGAAAAGCGCAAAGTGATGTCGTTGGCTCTTTTGCGAAATTATCACCAGGGACGCCTTGGTTCTTTTCAGGATTCTTTGGGGTGGCCGCGTCCTTCTTAATATTAAGTTTTTATAGCGTGGTAGCAGGCTGGTCTGTGTATTATTTATGGAAATATGTGAGCGGCGATTTCTTCACTACTCCGGAGGGCGGATATGAAGCAGCGTTTGGCGGCTTTATTTCTCACACATGGCAGCCGTTGTTCTGGCATGCATTGTTCATGGTGATGACCATCGGAATTGTTCTGGTAGGGATAAAAAAAGGAATTGAAGCAGCGAATAAAATTTTCATGCCAACATTGGCTATTCTGTTAATTGGATTAGCTGCTTACAGCCTGACCCTGGAAGGTGCAATGGAAGGCGTGCGCTTTCTGTTCCAGCCGAACTGGTCTGCATTAACGAATCCGGCAGTTTATTTAGCCGCATTGGGACAGGCATTCTTCTCATTAAGTCTTGGTATGGGAGCCATGCTTACTTACGGTAGTTACTTGTCAAAAGAGAATAAACTGCCTAGTGCTACAATTGGTATCGGCGTTATGGACAGCTTCTTTGCCGTCATTTCAGGTATTGTCATATTTCCAGCGGTTTTCGCGTTTGGTATCAATCCAAGTTCAGGACCACCACTCGTATTTATAACACTACCTGGTATCTTTGATCAGATGCCGTTTGGTGGGATTGTCGGACTGGTTTTCTTCTTTGCATTAGCCTTGGCATCTTTGTCTTCAGCTATCTCTATTCTCGAGGTACCTGTCGCTTATTTCATGCGCATTTTTCATTGGAGCCGTAAAATGGCGAGCGTCCTGACCGGTTCTATCATGTTCCTTCTTGGGCTGGTTGTCTCGCTTGGGTACGGTGTATTGGCCGGTGTATCCCCAATTGGTGACCGGGACATCCAGGAATCAATGGATTTTATCGCTTCTAATATTCTGCTGCCACTTGGCGGTTTAGCGATGGCTTTGTTTGTGGGCTGGTATTTCAAAAAAGCCACAGCTTTAGAAGCAACGGATTTGACCGGGAACGCATTCGGTCCCATCTGGTATGGAATCGTGAAATATATCGCTCCTGTTTTGATCATTTTGATCTTCTTGAATGCTATCGGTCTTCTGGGAATGTAAGCAGATGGCTATCATTTTTGAATTGGACCATACCAGAGAAGAGGTTGCTATAGAAATCGAAGCGTTGCAGCAGCTTTCTTATCATCAGGAGGCGAGGTATGTCCATAACCGTAAACTGCCTCCGTTGATCGAAACGTATAAAGATATCATCCGGGCAGAAGAAACTTTTTTAGGTATTTATAAAGAAAGGAAATTGGTAGGTCTTGTCGCCTATACATTGGAAGCTGGAGACTTTTGGATTACCAGGCTCGCCGTACATCCACGGTGGATGCGGCAGGGACTGGGAAAAGAACTTCTTTCCCGTGTATTGTTCTTGAATCCCGCTAATAAATGCTGGGTTACAACTGGGGCTAAGAACGAGCCGGCGATGCAATTCTACCAAAAGAACGGTTTTCAACAAATACAAGAAATAAAGACAGAAGAAGGGATCACACTAGCCCTTCTTTGTTATGAACAATAAAATTTGAGCTGAAGGGGTGGAAGACGTATTTTCCACCCCTTCATTTGTCTTTCCTATAGAATCCTCATATTTCTTCCTGACAAGTAAATGATATCCTATAAATTGATTTGGGTTTATCTTCTTTCTAGTGCGAAAATGCAGGAACGTGTTAAACTACATAATGGGAGATTGTCATTAGAAATACGTAGCTAGTGGCCTATGGTGAAGACCTGGTATTTCTTTTATTTAACCCAGTAAAAATATTGGAGTATAACAAAAGGAGTCATAGCGATGGCTATTTCAAACGAAACTGTATTAAAGAAAATGATGAACGAGATACAGGAAGCGATGGCGAATCACGGAGAAACAGCATCGGTTCGTGAACACGTGCGTGCCGTCCGCTTGTTGTGTGATTTAATGCTGGATGACCGGCCTGCTCCAGATACAAAGGAAAGCGTGTCAAGTTACCCCAATCCGACGGATGTATCGGAACCAACCACTGATGAAGTACGGGCGATGATGGGCGATATGGCCGGCTCCAGCTATCAAAAAAAAGAAAAGAAAAAGCAGAAAGACGAGCATGATGAAGCAAATGGTGATTCTATATTCGATTTTTAAGGGGAGAGTAACATGAAATTAATTTTCTTATTGGCTGTAATTAATGGGTTTCTAGCTGTAGCGCTTGGCGCATTCGGTGCCCATGGGCTGGAAGGCAAGATAACTGAAAAAGCATTGAAGACCTGGGAAAAAGCAGTAACCTATCAAATGTTTCATACCGGAGCGCTTTTGGCTGTCGGTATATTGATGATGAAAACCCAGTCTGGGTTGCTTACAGGAGCTGGATGGCTGTTTTTTATAGGGATCGTATTATTTTCAGGAAGCTTGTATATATATGCGCCGACCGGAATCAAGGCTTTGGCTATGATCACCCCGTTCGGCGGCTTGACCTTTTTAGTAGGATGGGTGCTGCTGGGAATAGCTGTAACACGAATGCTATGAATTTAGAAAAATAATAAGGTGGAAAAGATAGCAATCAGGAATGCGCGGATGATCTGAGAGATGAAATTGAACGGATTTTTCTTTTGCATTTCTACTAATGCTTCGAACATAAAGCTTAGAGATAGAGCGTAAAACATCGCTAGAACGGTCCAGGAAAAGGCCTGTTGAGCAAGTGCTACGATAGCGAGTACGAGCGCAATCACCATTGCTAATACTTGGAAGCGCTGCATTTTTTCATAGGGGTGTTTCACTAGTATGTCACCACCTTGGATAAGGTAAAGCCACGCACGAGAATTCGGCGTGGCTTTTTTCAACGAGTAGGAAGAATATAAACGAACAATGATTACTTATGGTTTATATTGGAGAGTAATTCGCCAGTTATCTTCCGGTATTGTTGAAGGGATAGCTGTACTCAATCTCTTCATCGAAAGTGATATAATCCAGGTAAACCATTAATAATAAGTATCGTTTTCCTGATTGCGGATCGCTTAAAATAATATGGTCTCTTCCGGCAGCTTCAATGATACCCTTGAAAATCTTCGCATTCCATTGGTCATTATTTTCAAAAGTCATATACACAGTAGCTTCTTTTCCGCGGTTCAACCGAAGAATATTTTCAATGTACGATTCTTCTGTCTGTAGCGTACCTCCTGGTGTGCCAGGTGGTGCCATACCTCCTTGATTACCAGTACCGCCCATCATTCCCGGCATCATTCCCTGTTGACCTGCCCCCATCATTCCAGGCGTCATTCCCTGTTGACCTGCCCACATCATTCCCGGCATCATTCCTTGTTGACCTGCACCTGCCATATCCATCATTCCCATGCCTTGCTGCCCACCGTCAGATCTGGCGGCTTTATAATATCCTGTCTGTGCGGGAGAGGATGGATAATAATAAAGGTATGGGTTTGCTGCATAATAAGGCTGGTTTTGTTGCGTGTTAGAAGAAGTTTTATTCTCCTTATTATTTTGTGACAATACAATCACTCCTTTTTGTGATTAATAAACGTTTGGGCACTCGTTTTGTAGTGGGGAAAAGAAACAGTGGAAGGAATCACCGCCATCATTTCACCCCGCTTCGATTCCACAAGATGAGCTTCTCTGTAAATATATATGTACGGGTTAATCGTTTATGAAAATAAAAAAGCACCCAGCCGAAAAGGCTGTGTGCTTTAGAAATATTATATTCAAACAGAAAGAAATTTAGGGAGTGCTTCTTTTTCAAGCAGATGCCCCACATAGAAAGAGCCAAATTCACCGAAGCGGGCACTCACTTCATCAAAGCGCATCTCATAGACTAACTTTTTGAATTGAAGGACATCATGTGCAAATAGGGTGACGCCCCACTCCCAATCATCGAAGCCTACGGAACCGGTAATGATCTGTCGCACTTTACCGGCGTACTGCCGTCCGATCATCCCGTGTGAGTACATCATTTTTCCGCGGTCTTCTTTTTCAAGCATGTACCAGTTGTCATTACCCTGGCGGCGCTTGTCCATTGGATAGAAGCAAGCGTATTTCCATTTAGGAAGGATTGGTTTCAAACGGGCCTGAATTTCAGGGTCTGTCTCCGGGTCTTTGCCTTGAGCCATATAGTTGGAAAGTTCAACGACAGACACGTAGGAATAAGTAGGAATAGTGAATTCTGCCAATTTGGTCTTATTGAATTCCAATTCAATTTCATTCAATTCTTCCATGGTTGGTCTGAGAATCATCATCATGAAGTCTGCTTTCTGTCCGACGATGGAATAGATGGCATGGCTTCCTGCTTTGTTGCTTTCTGTTTTTCCCCATTTGCTGATTAATTGATTGAACTCGTGAATGGCGCTTTCACGCTCATCGCTGGAAACCATCTTCCAGGCAGTCCAGTCGATGGAACGGAAATCGTGAAGGCAATACCATCCATCAAGGGTGATCGCTGGTTCTGGCATAGATCATACGCTCCTTTATTAATAAACTACTATTAGTAATATTCTCCTTCATTAATATAACATAATCAAAACTCCCCTTCATGCCAGAAGTAATTATCTGGTATGATTTCACGCTTTTGACACATTTTATAGAGGAAACCGGTTTCAGCTACATAACACTTTCATTCACACACAAATTGTCTTATCATATATAACAGGATAAGATATTGGAGGGAAAAATATGAGTGATCTTTTTGAGACATTGACAGATAAAGTTCATGGTAAAGGTAAGCGAATTGTACTTCCAGAAGCATTAGATGAAAGAATCCTGACAGCGGCCAGCCGATTGGCAACGAAAGGGTTAGTGATTCCTGTACTAGTTGGGAATGAAGATGAAGTGAAACAGAAGGCGGGCGAACTGGGACTTGATATTTCTGCCGCAGAGATTCTCGATCCGGAGAGCTACGAAGGTACGGAGGAAATGGTTCAAAGCTTTGTTGAACGCAGAAAAGGGAAAGCGACAGAAGCAGATGCGAAAGAAATTCTGAAGGATGGCAACTATTTCGGAACCATGCTTGTCTATATGGGCAAAGCAGATGGCCTTGTCAGTGGTGCGGTGCATTCAACTGCGGATACGGTGCGTCCGGCACTGCAAATCATTAAAACAAAGCCTGGTATCAAGAAGACATCCGGAGTCTTCATCATGGTCCGTGAAGAGGAAAAGTATGTGTTTGCGGATTGCGCCATCAATATGACTCCAGACAGCGTCGATCTTGCAGAAATTGCACTTGCAAGCTCCGAAACAGCGAAACTATTCGATGTTGATCCAAAAGTCGCGATGCTCAGCTTTTCCACGAAAGGATCAGCCAAGTCTCCGGAAACGGAAAAAGTAGCAGAAGCAGTGAAGATGGCAAAAGAAAAGAATCCAGATTTGATGATCGATGGCGAGTTCCAGTTCGATGCTGCTTTTGTTCCATCAGTAGCGGAGAAAAAAGCACCAGATTCTCCATTAAAAGGGGAAGCGAACACGTTTATTTTCCCGAGCCTGGAAGCAGGAAACATCGGCTATAAAATTGCCCAGCGTCTCGGTGGATTTGATGCCGTGGGACCGGTGCTTCAAGGTCTGAACCAGCCAGTTAACGACCTATCCCGAGGCTGCAACGCAGATGACGTCTACAAACTAGCCCTAATCACAGCAGCCCAATCACTATAACAAACAAAACGAGCCTCCCATGGGGGCTCGTTTTTATAAAGCTTTATTAGGTGTGAATTTAATAATTAAAGTGTTCTATTAATTAATTTATTATGTACGGGCTACTACCATGGATGAAGATGTCCTCCGTTTTCGAACTGTAAACAAGGATTCAGGTAGTAGGCATTTTCTGAGAAGTACACTTTCTAAGTTTGAAGTGATTTATATCGATGTTACCGTTTCTCTCTTAAACGCAAGGAGGTCCGGGAAATTGCGAGACTCCTATGGGAGGATAGTACATAGTGAGATCCCGCAGGGCTTTAGCCCGAGGAAGCTCACCGTACACCCATGGAAAGCGAGTAATTTCCCGAACCTCCATACCGTTACTACCGTAACGGAAACAATATGTCTCGAAATTGAGTCTTCAATTAAAGGTAGCTTAAAGGATAAATATGAATACTAACGCAATCGTAACGATAAAAGTTATAATATAAATAACCGATAAGGTGCGAAGGTTAGAAGCTTTTTCATATTCATGCGATCTGGCTAATTCATTCTCCGGTGTGTCACCTTCCCGCTCATACATATCAATCGTCTTATTGATATCCTTTCCTACATAAACCGTAGCGACCAATGCGATAACACTTAAAATAATAGCTATGATTACAAAAATCGTGAACATAACCCTACACCCCCTGAATGTTTACTTCTATTTTAACATGACCCAGCAGTATAAGGTGTATTCACAAGAAAGTATTCGTATCGTTACAGGAATAGAGGGGGTAGTGCGGATAAGCGGCTGTTACAAAGATTCCAACGCTTTCTTATTCCGTTCGATCATTTGCTCGAAACGTTTATGGAACCATTCAATTTCCGCGCCATCGAGCTGCTGCATAGAAATATCTCCGCTCCATTCATGCAGTGTCATTAGAATCATGTCACGAACCTTGGAAACAGTGAAGTCCGTATTCAGCAGTTCATTTAATGAAGCCATGACCTCCGGATCGATATCAGGATAATGGAAGCGTGTCATTTCATCTTGTTTTCCAATTTTATAGAAGTCACGCATAATACGGCCACGTGCCGAACCATTACCGGTAATATCTAAATAAACCTGTACAGCCGAACCATTTTTGACGCGGCGCTGAGAAATGCCGGCGAACTTTTTTCCGTTGATGCTTAAATCATAGGTGCCGGGGCAGTAGGATTGGGTGATTTCATACGCTTCAATCCGGTCTGTATAATCTTTAAATAAATACCGGACAAAAGCCACCATCGCATCATATCCCTCATGAATATTTACAGTTTTTGAATCTGGAAAGATCAGAGACAGATTCAAAACGCCTTCATCAAGCACCACTCCAAGACCTCCAGAATTCCTGACAATCACCTGGTAGCCTTGATTTTTTAAATATTCGACGCTTTCCGCAATATAAGGAAGCCTGGCATCAGGTATGCCAAGAACTACTGTGTTATGGTGCACCCATAGGCGAGCCGTAGTGGGAGAGGCACCCTGCCCAACGGACATGCATAACGCATCATCCATAGCGAAGGACTGCAGCGCCGAGAATTCAGGCCCAAGGGTACTTTGGTCGATGAAGCGGTACTGTTTTGTTTTCAATAAAGGATGGATTTCAGACATTGCGATATGCTCCTTCCGTTCACATTCAACCTTTCCTAGTATAACAGAACAACTGGCTTGCATGTATCCTGGATTCTCGGTAAAATATTGTATTGGTTCAAAGGAAAGAAGAACATGGGTAATGAATTCCGTCAGGAGTCTATACCCTGACAAAAATAATACGCACCTTGCCTGTCAAGGTGTTTTTTTAAATGCAGAAAACAGCTATAATAGAAAAAAATGGCGATTGGAAGGGGTAGCCGATGGCTTATAAAGATGAAAAATTAAATGAAGAAAAGGTTTTTAAAGACCCCGTTCACAGGTATGTACATATTAGGGATCGTGTCATTTGGGATTTAGTCGGAGCCCCTGAGTTTCAACGTCTGCGCCGTATCAAACAGCTGGGTACCTCATATTTAACTTTTCATGGGGCTGAACATAGCCGTTTTAACCATTCGCTTGGTGTCTATGAAATTGTGCGCCGGATTATTCATAACTTCGAAGACCGCCCGAATTGGGATCCGAATGAACGGCTGCTGTGTTTATGTGCCGCTTTGTTACATGATTTAGGACACGGGCCATTTTCCCATTCCTTCGAAAAAGTCTTCAAGCTCGATCATGAGGATTTTACTCAGGAAATACTGCTGGGAGATACGACGATCAACGCTATACTTAACAGAGTGGAAAATGGCTTTCCCAAAAAAGTAGCCGATGTCATCAACAAGACTTACCATAATAAATTAGTCGTCAGTTTGATCTCCAGTCAAATCGATGCGGATCGGATGGATTACCTGCAGCGTGATGCCTATTTTACTGGTGTCAGTTATGGCCACTTCGATATGGAGCGGATTTTGAGGGTGATGCGTCCGATGGAAGATCAGGTAGTCATTAAAGAAAGTGGCATGCATGCGGTTGAAGATTATATCATGAGCCGCTATCAGATGTACTGGCAGGTCTATTTTCATCCAGTGACCCGTAGTGCGGAAGTGATTCTTTCAAAAATCCTTCACCGTGCCAAAGAACTTCATGAAACAGGATACGAGTTCTCGCTTAAACCGACGCATTTTTTATCTTTTTTCAAAGAAAAACCTACTTTGAAAGAGTACTTAGAATTAGATGAAGCGGTCGCGATGTATTATTTTCAGATCTGGATCAATGAAGAAGATCCGATTCTGAGTGATTTATGCGAACGTTTCGTGAATCGGCGCCTATTTAAATATATTGAGTTCAATCCGAACCTCCAAATGAGTGAGTGGATGGAGCTGTATCGTTTATTTAACAAAGCCGGTCTCAATCCGGATTATTATCTTGTCGTCGATTCAAGCTCTGATTTACCATATGATTTTTATCGTCCGGGAGAGGAAGAGGAACGTCTGCCGATTCATTTATTGATGCCGAATCAGGAATTAAAAGAACTTTCCCGTCAATCAGAAATCGTCGAATCGATCTCAGGGAAGAAGCGGACCGATCATAAACTATATTTTCCGCTAGATCGCCTGGAGGAAATGTCCAATCGTAGTAAGACTAAAAAGCGGATCCTGGAAATTTTGTACGGATAGGGGATGAGCCGTTGTGTTAGAAAATCATGCGAAATTAATGCACTTCTTCGCAAGCTCTGATGAAATTATAGGGAGAAAGAAGCTGCAGAAGATTATTTATATACTGAAGAAGTGCAATGTACCTTTTGAAGAGCGCTATCAGTTTCATTTTTATGGTCCTTATTCCGAGGAATTGACATTGAGAATTGAGGAATTGTGTAATTTAGGTTTTATTAATGAGACGAGAGAAGAAAAGAAGAACTATTATCAATACCGTTACCGATTGACGGATGCTGGAGTAGATTTTTTAAATCATTACCAGGTCGAATTCCCGGATATCGGAGAACCGGTGGCGAAGATGAAAGAAAGAAGTTCGCGCTTTTTGGAACTTGTTTCTACGATGTTATATTTTGAGCATCTTCCACGAGAAGAAGTAGAGGAAAAGGTACTTACTGTCAAAAGTAAACAGAACTATAGTGAGGAAGAAATGGAAGAAGCCTGGG
The DNA here is from genome assembly GCF_043496955.1 of Thalassobacillus sp. B23F22_16. Lineage (NCBI taxonomy): Bacteria > Bacillati > Bacillota > Bacilli > Caryophanales > Bacillaceae > Thalassobacillus > Thalassobacillus sp. B23F22_16. Next base: position 57,265 of record NZ_JBIEKD010000009.1, read on the forward strand.
ACTTTATCGAAGAAATGCGCCATACCACCCATTGATAATGGGCGGTATGGCCTTTTGTTTGCACCTGAACTTAATTCTGTTATAATGAAGGCGCATCAGGGGATAACCTTATGCAAAAGAGGACTGCCCTCGTCACAGGACAGCCCTCTATATCATCAGGTGGGAAGTATTAACGGTTGGAGTTGGAATTTCTACCGCCTTTTTTACCGATATCTTCGTAGAATTCCTCTCCGTGCTTCTCACTTGTTGTTTCTCCGCCTTTTTTACCGATTTCCTGATAAAAATCTTTATCTTTGTTCTGGCTGGTGGATTCTCCACCTTTTTTCCCGATCTCTTCAAAGTGGTCTTGGTTGTATTTGTTGCTTGTTGTTTTGCCACCCTTTTGACCAATATCCTCGAAATGTTCCTGACTATACTTCTCGCTCGTTTTTTCTCCGCCTTTTTGGCCGATTTCTTCAAAGTGTTTCTGGTTGTACTTGTTGCTTACCTTCTCGCCGCCTTTTTGACCAGCTTGTTCATAACTTATCTTTTGGTTGTTGTTTTTATTGTTGTTAGCCAATGGAAAAACCTCCTTTAGAAATTTCGTGATGTCTTTCCGGAATCAGGTGTCGTACAATTGCTTGAAAATTCTGTAGAGACTCTTCGCTATTAAGAGTTGTTATTAGAGTTGGAATTTCTGCCGCCTTTTTTGCCAATCTCTTCGAAATGCTTCTTGCTGTACTTTTCGCTTACTTTTTCTCCGCCTTTTTTACCGATTTCCTCAAAGTGTTCCTGGCTGTATTTGTTGCTTGTTTTCTCGCCGCCTTTTTGACCAGCTTTTTCATAACTCATTTTTTGATTATTGTTCTTGTTGTTCGCCATTGATGAAACCTCCTTTTGAGTAGTTGTTGTTAAAGTTACCACCTAATTTAAAACTCAAAACCCAAAAACCTTTTTTTTACTCATTTGTAATTATTTTGTAATTGTTACGTGTCTGAAGGGTCGTTATTCTTTCTGACATCTTTGAAATTATCCTGTTTATATTTGTGACTGACAGGATCCTGTTCATCTTTATCTGCAATATCAGAAAGTCTGGATGGGTTATATTTTTCTTCGGGTTTACGTTTTTTAGGACCTGCTTCATCATAGCCCATTTGCTTTTGGTCGTTTTTATCCTTTGTCAATCAGGTTACCTCCTTTTCTTAGAAAATTTGGATTTCTTGAATGCTACACAAGTTCAATTGCCAATATTCTACATATTTAAACCGGTCAATGTGAAAGATGTGAATAATGAATCAGACGGTTTAGGACAAAATAAATGGTATGGAATGATGCAGATGGTTTGTTTCATCCGAAACAGGGAATTATTGTGAATAATAAATCGTATAGAGGTGGTAATGTTGTCCGTAGTATTCAGGAATAATGATAAAAGGAACCAACAAATCGGATGCCGGTCAGAATTCGATACATTAAAACGAGTGGTTGTCTGCTCGCCTGCATATATGAGAATTGAAGAAGCAATAAATGAAACGCAAAAAAAATATGTCGATGAAAATATAGATATTGAAAAAGCCTGCAGCCAGCACCACTCATTTGTGGAAGTGATGCGTAACTACAATATAGAAGTGTTAGAATTAGAGCCGGAACAACAATATCATGAACAAGTTTTTACGAGAGACATCGGAATATGTACCGATAGCAAAGTTATTGTATCCAATATGGGTAGCGAAGTGCGCAAAGGAGAAGAGGAGTTACTGGAGGAAACCTTGCAGCAGGAAAAGTCTCATTGGGAAAAAATTCAAACGGGGACGATTGAAGGCGGGGACATCATTCTTGATAAGAACAAGGTGTGGGTTGGGATAAGTGACCGTACCAATGAATCTGGAGTGAAAAGTCTTCAGGAGCTGCTGCCCAATCATCAGGTGACAGCTGTACCGATAAAAGAAGAATACCTTCATCTTGATTGTGTGTTCAACATTCTCTCTCCTGAGTATGCGTTGATTTTTCCTGGGGCCTTGCGGCAAGAAGAATATGATATGCTAAGTCATAATTATGAGTTGATCGAAGTAGAGGAAGATGAACAGTTTACAATGGGAGTGAATGTATTATCGATCGCGCCCGGTAAAGTCATCAGCCTGCCTCAAAATGAAAAGGTGAATAAAGCTATGAAGGCTAAAGGTTTTGAAGTCATTGAAGTTGACTTTTCGGAAATTATCAAATCTGGCGGGTCTTTCCGTTGCTGTACCATGCCGTTACAACGCTCTGCAAATAAATGATTATAATAATCCCGGGCATCTGTGCAGCCCGGGTTTTTATATATTTCTACTTTAATAAAGTTTAAACTTGGCGACAAACCAGGTTCAGTCACTCAAGCGTTTACCACCAACAGCATAATGATTCTTAGCCATTTCTTCAATGACAACCGTGACTGCTTCCTTTCTTGCTCCGGTGGTATTAGTCACCGCATTCGTCACTTCTTCCACTAAAGCTTTTTTTTGCTCATCTGAGCGACCTTCCAGCATTTGTACAGTTATAATCGGCATAATATCCGCTCCCTCCATTAGTCATTCACTATCAATCGTAGCAATAAATTATAAGCAACGCCATTAGAAGAATGACAAGTTTTATAATCTGAAGAAAATAGGGACATTATGTTAGAATGAAAAAATAAACAAACCGAACGGAAAAAGGAGGAACCACACAATGAAAGAGTTCGATCAGTTCAAAAAAGGCAATGATAATGAAAAAGACAAAAAGAAAAATCAATTTACTATATTAAAAGATGACTCTACCGATGGACACGGTGGCTATGGGGTCGGGGCGGTTACATTAGAAAATATGTCACCGGTAATTGTGGATCCAAATGAAGAAAAAGCTTATGTCGATATGGGTGCGATGCATGCCCGCAGTGCTGTAGAAAAGCGGATTAAATTCCTTACCGATAAATCAGAAGTGCCTAATGGGTTGCTGTATTGGATTACATGGGTGACAATCGAGAGAGGCGAGCAAGGCCCGTATTATTATGGTGTCGCCAGCAGTGAAATTCTTGTGGACCGAGAAATTCGCCGGGGATATAAACTGCTTCCTGAACACGTCAACCACATGGACAAATCCTTGAAAGGAAAGTTTGTTGTCGAGCATATGGATGATAAATCCAAAGCTGTTCTTAAAAAATTCCTACAAGAACACAGCGAAGAAATGTGGAAGAATTCTTCTGACGAATTAAAGCAAGGGTTAAGTGTATAAAAGTATAGAAAATGTGTCTAAATTGTGAATGATGTGTGAAAATCTTGAGGTTTTTTTGTGAAATTTGTAAAATGTGTATCACATGGGTTATACATGTTTTACTAGGACAAAGAAGAAGGTCGGGGATGTAACCCTCGACCTTCTTCTTTTTGACCTCCTTAAAATAACCACTCCAGTAAATCTTTCCAGCCACCTTTATCTTTTACCTTGTCCCGCGGATTTCTATTCTCCTCAAACGTATGCTCTGTACAAAAACTTTCCGGAATCTTGTCTTCTTCAAAATACATTAAACGCTGGGTGTCACAGTATGGTGTTGCCCGCAGTCCTGTTGCCGGGTCTACATATACACCCACGACTCCCTCAGGTGCTTTCAGCGTGGAGAATGTTCTATCCTGATGAGACTGTTCCATCACATCGGCCCAAATGTCTTTCGAATATTGCAGTTCACTCGTTCGAGTAATTTGTTTTCCTTGATCATATCCTGTCCATATGCCCGTCACAAGCTCAGGGCTGAACCCGATCATCCAGCTGTCTGTGTTGGTTGTTCCTGATTTTCCGGAGTATGGGCGGCTTAGTTTGCCGGCAATACTTGAACCAGTAACGCGCATATAGCCGTCGAGAGATGAATCAAACATCCCTGTCATCATATGAGCGGTCAAAAAGGCTCGCTTAGGGTCAATCATGCTCTCATTATCGGGTGGTTCGTATTCGTATAGCATATTTCCATGACTGTCCGTTATTTTCGTAATGGTGTGCGGTACATTTTCTTCTTCCGGGTGAGCAAGTTTGCTATAGGCTTTCGTCATATCATATAAGGAAAGGGTGGCTGTTCCTAACGCAAGGGAAGGTACAGCAGGAATCTTTCCTGAAATTCCAAACTTCCCAAGCGTTTCCTTTAACCGCTCGGGACCAAGGTAGACATTGGTCTTCACAGCATAAATATTATCCGAGAGAGCGAGTGCCTGTGCCATCGTAATCGGTTCGTTGGCATAATATCCGTCGAAGTTGCTCGGCGCATAAACTTCTCCATTACCAAGCTCAAATTTTGTTGGTTTACTGACCAGTTGGGTCGTCGGTGTGAACCCACTGCCTAATGCTTCGTAATATAAAAATGGTTTGATGGTGGACCCGACCATTCGTTTTGCCTGGGTCACCCGGTTGAATGAACTGTCTTCATAATCGCGGCCTCCCGCCAAAGCCTGAATCGACCCTGTTTTTGGTTGTAAAACAATACCAGCAGCTTGAATTTCCGAATTTTTATCGATGTGCTGCTCCATGGATTTTTCTAATACTTTTTGTGTTGGAATATCGAGTGTCGTATAAATATGATAACCGCCTACTGTGAGCTGCTCCCGGTCGATATCCAGCCTGTTCATGGCTTCTACAGCTACTGCATCTTGAAAATAGGGAGCAATATCGGGGGCAACTTCTTCGTTCGGCTCGTGATACTCCAGTTTCTCCTGGGAGGCCAGTGTACTTTTACTGGCATCAATATGGCCCGCTGCTTCCATGCTGGCCAATATGTGCTTCTGCCTGTCGTTGGCATTCTCCTCATTATTAAAAGGAGAATAATAGCTTGGCCCTTTTGGGATACCGGCAAGCATAGCAGCTTCTGAGAGTGAAAGCTCATTGGCATGCTTGTCAAAAAAGTAACGGCTGGCTGCTTCTATACCGTAGGCGCCATGTCCGTAATAAATGGTGTTCAAGTAACCGGCAAGTATTTCATCTTTATCATAGAACATTTCAAGTCTAAGAGCGTAGATGGCTTCTTTGGTTTTTCGAACCCACGTTTTTTCATGGGATAAATAAAGGTTGCGAGCGTATTGCTGGGTGATTGTACTTGCACCTTCGACCTTGGCCAGGTTGCGGATATTCTTCAATACCGCTGCTCCGATCCGTTTCATATCAAATCCGGAATGGTCATAGAAATGCTGGTCTTCGGAAGTGAGCGTCGCCTGAATGATATACGGGGAAATGTCATCCAAATCGACCCAGTATCGACGCTTGCTTCCGAAATCTTCTTCAATAACACTGCCATCCTGGCTGTAATAAATCGTATTTTGCTCTGTCGTCAAAGATGGGGGACCGCTGATGAGCGCATACAAAAGAATCAGCGTCATTGCTATCGCAATCAATGCGATGGAAAATGAGCCGAGCAAAAGCCCCCTCTGTATCCACTTGTTTTGACGGTGGAACCATTTTTTCATCATAAGCGCTCCCGTTATCCGAGTTTTTCGAATGTTTTTTTAACATTATGGGATAATGGGTAAGAATTTAAACATCAGGCTGATCATCGGCGTTTTCTAAAAAAACTATTGCTTTTTTTCTGGAATTCTCTATAATTTGATTGTTTACTGGAATAAATAGAAGGATACCTGTCTTATAAACGAAAGGAGTTACAATAGATGAGCACTTGGTTTACGGAGAAACAGACCGAAAATTTCGGAATCACAGCGAAAATCAAACGGTTGCTTCATACAGAAAAAACAGATTTCCAACAGCTGGACATGCTTGAAACAGAAGAGTGGGGCAACATGCTTGTTCTGGACGATATGGTGATGACAACGCAGAAAGATGAGTTCGTCTACCACGAAATGGTAGCCCACGTGCCGTTGTTTACCCATCCGAAGCCTAAGAATGTACTCGTAGTCGGCGGGGGAGACGGCGGGGTTATCCGTGAGGTGTTAAAGCACCCGGAAGTGGAAAAAGCGACCCTCGTAGAAATCGACGGTAAAGTAATTGAGTATTCCAAAGAGTATCTGCCAGAGATCGCCGGACAGCTGGAAGACCCTCGCGTCGAAGTGAAGGTGGCAGATGGCTTCATGCATATTGCGGAGAGTGAGAATGAATATGACGTAATCATGGTAGATTCTACTGAACCCGTAGGACCGGCAGTCAACTTGTTCAGCAGAGGTTTTTATGAGGGGATCGCCAAAGCTTTGAAGAGTGATGGCATTTTCGTCGCTCAGACCGACAACCCATGGTTCAAAGCCGATTTGATTCGACAAGTCTACCATGATGTAAAAGAAACCTTCCCGATCACACGGGTGTATACGGCTAATATTCCGACCTATCCAAGCGGACTATGGACCTTCACGATTGGAAGCAAACAGCATGATCCACTGGAAGTGCCAAACGAACGTTTCCATGAAATTGAGACGAAGTATTATACAAAAGAGTTGCATCAAGCGGCATTTGCTCTGCCGAAATTCGTGAAAGATCTGACCGAGTGAGGAGGAATTCCATGCGCTTTGACGAGGCTTACTCAGGCAAAGTTTTTATTATGAGCAGGGAGGACGGTGAAGCAGCTGACGCCGTCATCTATGGGATGCCGATGGACTGGACTGTCAGCTTCCGTCCTGGGTCCCGTTTCGGGCCGAACCGAATACGGGAAGCATCCATTGGTCTTGAGGAATACAGCCCATACCTGGATCGTCACCTGGAAGAAGTGAATTTTTTTGATGCCGGGGACATTCCGCTGCCATTCGGGAACCCGCAGCGGAGCATTGATATGATCGAAGAGTATATCGGAACACTATTAGAAAAAGGAAAGTTTCCTTTAGGGCTGGGCGGGGAGCATCTGGTTACCTGGCCAGTGTTGAAAGCAATGTATCGTAAATATCCCGATCTTGCTGTCATCCATATTGATGCCCATACTGATTTAAGGGAGGAATATGAAGGGGAGCCGCTTTCCCATTCGACCCCAATTAGAAAAGCATGTGAACTGATGGGGCCTGAACAAGTTTATTCCTTTGGTATCCGCTCCGGCATGCGCGAAGAGTTCCAGTACGCGAAAGAGAGCGGCATGTACCTGGCAAAGTATGACGTCGTCGAACCACTGAAAGGAGTACTGCCAAAACTGGCGGGCCGGCCTGTCTATGTCACGATTGACATCGATGTGCTGGACCCTGCGTTCGCTCCCGGAACAGGAACAGCTGAAGCAGGGGGGATTTCTTCTAAGGAACTGCTGGAAGCCATCCATATGATTGCCGATTCGGATATTCAGGTGGTTGGCGGCGACCTTGTAGAAGTAGCGCCCGCATACGATCCAACAGAACAGACTGCCATTGCAGCCAGCAAATTCATCCGCGAAATGCTGCTTGGCTGGGTGAAATAACAACAGCAAACTGCCGCCCCCCCCACATGCGGCAGTTTTTTACATAACCTCCCTTTACTGAAGGCTCATTTTCAAGATAGTTGGGTTTGTTACCATGGGAGGAAAGGGATGGGCTGGAAAATGACTCGCTTTCCTGCGGGGGACCTGGCAAGCTTCCTCGGGCTAAAGCCCTGTGGGATCTCGCCTAGTCCCTTCTCCCGCGGGAGTCTCCCCGTTTCCCTGCCCATCCAACTATTAGGTGTATAAACGGACCCTTCAAAAAGTGTATAACTAATCCTTCCATCAATACGCATTTATAAAGAATGTAAAAGAAACCAAGTATTTGTCATCCTCAGGTGTGGCATCACTGGGCGATTTCTACACGTGTGATTTCGAGAAAATTCTATGGCGAGGTTCGGTGGGGAACGGCGAGACTCCTGCGGGATGAGCATGACAGGTGAGACCCCGCAGAGCGGTAAGCTCGAGGAGGCTCAGCGCATGTCCGCGGAAAGGGAGTCGTTCCCCACCGGACCGTTATGCAGGCAAATATCTCGAAATCAAGTCTTCAACTTTTCGGGTATAAATAATCAACAATCAAAGAGTTATTTATGGAGGGCTTGCGCTTTTCTTTTTTAGTTTTTATAATGGATAGGTTAAGAGGAACGTAAGGAGAGATAGTATGAGTGCTGCCGAGACACCGGTATCCATTCGCCTTGTGACAGAGATCAGGGACAGCGGACGAAAAGAAACAGTCGTCATGGAAGAACAGGGAGGACTATTCGAACGGGGAAACACACAAGTCCTCAAGTTCACCGAACATCCCGACGAAGGCGGACCGATCGATACCATGATTACCATCCAGCCTGGAAAAGTCAGCATCAAACGCTCTGGTGCTGTCAAAATGCATCAGATTTTCCGAAAAAAACATACAACAGAGAACAACTACCATCATACGTATGGTATTTTTCATATGAACACGTTTACGGATCAGATTGAACACCAATCCTTATCCCAGGGAGCAAAAGGACGGCTGTTCATCAGCTACCAGTTGACCCTTAATCAGGAAATCACCCAGCGTCATCGATTAACTTTGACATATCGTAAGGAGGAAACAGCTCAATGAATATTGTGGAGCAGACGGAAGCGAAACTGAAACAGGAGATCCAGCAGGCGGTATTAAAGGCGGAATTGGCGACCGAGGAGGAAATGCCGGAAGTCGTACTCGAGCAGCCGAAAGATAAAGCGCACGGTGATTATGCGACTAACATGGCGATGCAGCTGGCAAGAATCGCCAAAAAAGCTCCGCGCATGATCGCGGAGGATATCGTTGCGAATTTTGATAATACCAAAGCCTCCATCGATAAAATTGAGATTGCCGGTCCCGGTTTCATCAATTTCTATATGGACAATCAGTATTTGACTAACCTTGTATCCACTATTTTGGAAGCAGGAGATGCTTATGGAGAAAGCGATACTGGAAAAGGCGAAAAAATCCAGGTCGAATTCGTTTCAGCTAACCCGACAGGCACTCTTCATCTGGGACACGCGCGCGGTGCTGCAGTGGGTGATTCTCTTTCCAATATTCTGGAAAAAGCGGGGTATGACGTTTCCCGTGAGTACTATATCAATGATGCCGGAAACCAGATCAATAACCTGGCTTATTCCGTCGAAGCACGTTATATGCAGGCACTTGGTAAGGAGTGGGAGATGCCGGAAGATGGGTACCATGGGAAGGATATCATTGAACTAGGTAAAAAGCTTGCAGAAGAACATGGTTCCGAGTGGGCAGATAAACCGGAACAGGAACGCCTCACTTACTTCCGTGAGTACGGTTTGAAGTTTGAGCTCGACAAAATCAAAGTAGACCTGGAAGATTTCCGTGTCCCTTTTGATGAGTGGTTTTCCGAAACCTCTCTATACGAGGATGGGAAAATTGATGAAGCGTTGAAAGTGCTGGAAGATCAGGGCTACACATATGAGCAGGATGGCGCAACATGGTTCAAGACTACGGAATTTGGGGATGACAAAGACCGTGTTTTGATCAAACAGGATGGGAGCTACACGTATCTGACACCGGATATCGCTTACCATAAAAATAAGATGGATCGCGGTTTCAATACGCTGATCAATATCTGGGGAGCAGACCACCATGGATATATCCCGCGTATGAAAGCGGCTATCCAGGCACTTGGTTACAAAAAAGATACATTGGAAGTAGCGATTATCCAGATGGTCAACCTGTTCCAGGACGGTGAAAAAGTGAAGATGAGTAAGCGTACGGGGAAAGCTGTCACGCTTCGCGAATTGATGGAGGAAGTGGGCATCGATGCCATGCGCTATTTCTTCTCGATGCGTTCGGCGGACTCTCACCTGGACTTCGATATGGATCTGGCACGTTCCGAATCGAACGAAAACCCGGTCTATTATGTCCAGTATGCCCATGCGCGTATTTGCTCGATGCTTCGCCAGGCAGAAGAAAAGGGTGTCACGTTCGATCAGAACTTCGATGCCACGTTGCTTGATTCTGAAAAAGAAGAAGATTTGCTGAAACGGCTGGGTGAATTTCCACAAGTAGTAGCCGATGCAGCGGAAAAACGCACGCCTCATCGGGTAACGCAGTATGTATTCGACCTGGCTTCTAACTTGCACAGCTTCTACAATGCTGAAAAAGTATTGGATCAAGAGCAGCCAGAACGCACCAAAGCTCGTGTTGGTCTAATGAAGGCTGTCCGCACAACGTTATCTAATGCGCTGGAACTAATCGGCGTTTCCGCACCAGAACGGATGTAATTTCATAAATGCTTGGTTAAAGCTTGCAGAAAACCCGGAATTGGTTATCTGCAAGCTTTATTAGCAGTAGTAATAATTACTGGTTCGAGCGCATGGTGAACCGAAAAAAAGATTTTCCCACGATGTGAGAAAATCTTTTTTTAATATCCTGTGTAAGCGTTATACTAAGAGTGATTGTGTCACTGGAAAGGAGCTATGTCATGAAAGAAGTCATTTTAGCGCTGCTGACAGGGTTTATCGTAGGTTTTTTATTCGCTTTATTTAAACTTCCGATTCCAGCACCGCCTGCTTTTGCCGGAGTTGCCGGAATCATTGGTATCTACATGGGTTTTAAAGTATTTGCATGGGTAGGGCCGATGCTCTCAAATTTAATACGATGACATTATAAAATCGGGCGGAGCAGCCGCGCGATTTTTATATTGATTTTTGTACCGATGGAGCGCTTCGCAAGCCAATTTTCATCAAAAGGTAATCCCATGTCGAAATCCTTCATGAAGCGCTGTCTCATTTCCTCAATGAATGCCTTGTCATAGAAAAAAACATTGATTTCTTTGTTGAGATAAAAACTTCTTAAATCTAAGTTAGAAGTACCAATATCGCAGATGTTTCCATCAATAATAAACACTTTCGTATGATAGAAGCCTGCGTCGTAGAAGCGCACATCTCCACCGGCCTGATATAATTCTTCATAAAAAGGGATGCCGCCTTCTTTCACGAAGGGGTGATCCGATTTCAACGGACAGAGCAATTTGACTGTAATACCTCGCTCTACAGCCTGTATAAGTGCGTCCATCACCGTGCGTGGTGGGATGAAATAGGGGCTTCCAAGCAGAATCTCCCCTTTGGCTTCAGAGAACTTTTTCACGAGTACTTCCTCTAATTCTCCGTATTCTGTCGGCAGTATTTGGAGCGCATGGCTGCCTTTTTCTTTGTTTTCAGTCGGAAATAATTTCTCATTTGTATTCAAAAACCAATCATCTAAGAAGACGGCATGCAGCTGTTCTACAATTTCCCCGGTAAATCGCAAGTGATAGTCGCGCCAATCCCCCATTTCCGCATCTTTGCTGGCATACTCGTCAGCAATGTTATAGCCGCCGGCATAGGCGATTTTTCCATCGATTACAACAATTTTCCGGTGGTTTCGACGATTCAATTTGTAAATAAAAAAAGGAAATTCAGGCTTTGCGGCGAATATAAATCGTATACCTGAATTTTCTAATTGGGTTTGCAGTGACTTGTCAATCCGAAATCCTCCAAGCCGGTCCACCATCAGCCTGACAGTCACACCTTCCTCCGCTTTCTGCTGGAGCAATTTAAAGAAGCGCTGGCTGGTTTCATCCTTTTTGATAATGAAAAAAAGAATATCAATGTGGGCTTCCGCGTTTTTGATATCGGTAAACATGGCCTCGAACAGACGATTACCACTTTGAAAGAAACGGTAGCTGCCAGTAGTCTCTGGGAAAGTGAGCTTTCTAAGGTTCTTTTTGTGGTTTTTCTTCCCCGCCTGAAAATCTAATATAACTAAAAGAAAGACAATTAAAATGATGACGAGAAACCATAGTAAAATAGTCATTTTTTTCCTCCTCCATCGCTTCTCATGCCCTTAGCTTCCCCAAATCCACCAAAATTTGTACATAAAAGCAAAGAAAATATGTTGACTGAATGTTCATTCATATTTTATAGTAAAGCTATAAGATTCAGAATTTTCACGGCTCGTTTCCTGAAAATCACGAGACAGCAAGTGAGAGAGATTCATACTTAACGAGGGGGTAAGACGGATGAGCACGCTGTTATTATTGAATTGGATGTTATTTTTAGGCGTAACCATTTATGGATTTTATTTATTCGTGCGCGTCGTCATGACGAGGATCGCCTATATCAAGCTCGGAAGAAAATTCGAGTTCGATGGCGAAATCAAAGAAAGATTGAAAAATATTTGGATTTATGTTTTTGGTCAAAAGAAGTTATTGAAAGATAAAAAGTCCGGAATCATCCATGTGATGATGTTCTACGGTTTTATTTTGGTACAGTTCGGTGCCATTGATTTTATCTGGAAAGGTCTGGCTCCTGACAGTCATCTTCCGTTAGGACCTTTTTATCCAGGGTTCACATTCTTCCAGGAACTGGTCACATTGATGATCCTGGTCGCTGTCGTATGGGCGTTCCACCGCCGTTACGTGGAAAAGCTTGTCCGTTTGAAGCGAGGCTTTAAAGCAGGGCTTGTACTATTATTTATCGGAGCATTAATGTTAAGTGTATTGATTGGTAATGGTATGGGCTTAATCTGGCACGGCCATGAAGGCGCATGGACAGAACCTGTTGCGACCTTGATTGCAAACGCTTTCGGTTGGATGAGTCCGACTGCTGCAGCTGTTGTGTTTTTCGTCATGTGGTGGATTCATCTATTGGTGTTATTAAGCTTCCTTGTCTATGTACCACAATCCAAGCACGCCCACCTGCTGGCGGCTCCGGTCAATGTCTTCTTGACTCGCCAGACACTGCCCGGAAAGCTTTCTAAAATCGATTTTGATGTCGATGATGAGACTGCTGAAGAAGATGTTTCCTTTGGGGTCGGCAAAATCGAGGACTTCAGCCAGCTGCAAATGATCGACTTTTATGCATGTGTCGAATGCGGCCGTTGTACCAATGTCTGTCCAGCAACTGGTACAGGAAAAATGTTGTCACCGATGGACCTGATCATCAAATTGCGTGATCAGCTGACGGAAAAAGGAGCAGCGGTAACTGGAAAATCACCGTGGGTACCGGCCTATGCCTTTTCCAATACACAGGGAAATCAACTTGCCAAAATGGCTCAGACTCAAGGTGGTGGAGAAGCGGCGGCTTCTGTAGAGGCTGCGCAGAACCATAACCTGATCGGCGATGTCATCACAGAGGAAGAGCTGTGGGCATGTACCACTTGCCGTAACTGTGAAGACCAGTGTCCGGTGATGAATGAACATGTGGATAAAATCATCGACCTTCGCCGTTATCTGGTGTTGACGGAAGGGAAAATGGATCCGGATGCACAACGTGCGATGACGAATATCGAGCGCCAGGGTAATCCATGGGGGTTGTCTAAGAAAGAGCGGGAAGACTGGCGTGACCAGGAACCGGATGTCCGGATTCCGACGGTAAAAGAATTGAAAAAAGAAGGCGAAGAATTTGACTATCTATTCTGGGTAAGTTCCATGGGTGCCTATGATAACCGCAGTCAGAAAATCGCGCTTGCTTTTGCTAAGCTGATGAATGAAGCGGGAATCAAGTTCGCCATTCTTGGTAACAAAGAACGTAACTCCGGGGACACTGCGCGCCGGATGGGGAATGAGTTCTTATACCAGGAGCTTGTGGAAAAGAATATCAAAGAATTCGAGAAGAATGATGTGAAGAAGATTATTACCATCGACCCTCATGCTTATAACACATTCAAAAATGAATATCCGGACTTTGGCTTTGAAGCAGAAGTCTATCATCATACCGAATTGCTTGCCGAATGGCTGAAGGATGGCCGTTTGAAGCCTGTCAATGAAGTGAAAGAAACGATCACCTACCATGACAGCTGCTACCTCGGACGTTACAACGAGGTATATCAGCCGCCTAGGGAAGTGCTGGAAATGATTCCAGGTGTCAAACTGGTTGAAATGAAGCGTAACCGCGAAAATGGCATGTGCTGTGGAGCCGGCGGCGGTATGATGTGGATGGAAGAAAAAGCAGGACACCGCGTCAATGTGGCACGAACAGAACAGGCGTTAGAAACCAGTCCGACGATGATTTCCAGTGGATGCCCTTACTGCCTGACGATGCTTTCCGATGGAACGAAAGCGAAGGAAGTGGAAGAATCCGTTGGAACGATGGATATTGCGGAGATTTTGGCTAAGTCGATTTTTGAAGAAAAACAGGAAAAATCAGCCTGATATTTTGAATTTTTAGTGGAAAGTGTACAGAAAGTTTTGTACACTTTCCTTATGAGGGTATATTGAGCGAGCGTTCAATCGTACAGGGGAAGTTTTTGCAAGAGAGGCTGCAGCAGGCGTTACGAACTGTTTCCACCTCTCTTTTAATACTATAAGTTTTGAAAGCGTTATCACATAAGGGAGGATTTTTATTATGACAAAAACGGTGATTGTTTCAGGAGCAAGAACGCCATTTGCAAAGTTCGGAGGAGCATTGAGTACATTGACTGCATCCCAGCTTGGAGGCAAAGCGATCAAAGCTGCATTGGATCGCGCCAACTTCAAAGCGGAAGATATCAATGAAGTGATCATGGGGACCGTTCTGCAGGGAGGCCAGGGACAGATACCTTCCCGTCAGGCAGCACGTGAAGCAGGAATTCCATGGGAAGTGAAGACAGAAACGATCAATAAAGTCTGTGCTTCCGGCATGCGCAGTGTCACGATGGCTGATCAATTCATTCGTCTTGGTGATGAGGATGTTGTTGTCGCTGGAGGAATGGAGAGCATGAGTAACGCGCCTTACTTCATGCCAAAAGCACGCTGGGGATTACGTATGGGCGATGCAGCTGTGAAGGATTTGATGGTACACGATGGTCTGACATGTTCGTTTGATGGGGTGCATATGGGCAACTATGGAAACAATGTCGCTGATGAATATGAGTTGAGCCGTGAAGCACAGGATGAATGGGCTTATCGCAGCCACCAGCGTGCCGTACAGGCCATGGAAGAAGGCAAGCTGGCAGAAGAAATTGTTGCTGTTGATGTGCCACAGCGAAAAGGCGATCCGGTCGTTGTCGAAAACGATGAAGCTCCTCGCAAAGATACTACAAAGGAATCCTTGGCAAAACTTCGTCCGGTATTCGGTTCGAATGGAACAATCACAGCTGGTAACGCGCCAGGGGTCAACGATGGTGCTTGTGCGATGCTGTTGATGTCTGATGAAAAAGCGAAAGAGATGGGAGCAGAAACATTGGCAACCATCCTCGCACACGATGAAGTGGCTGTCGAAGCGAAGGATTTCCCGAAAACGCCAGGGATTGTCATCAATTCTCTATTGAAAAAGGCAGGAAAATCGTTGGATGATATCGATCTTTTCGAAGTGAACGAGGCATTTGCTGCAGTATCACTCGCCAGTGGGAAAATCGCCGGTCTGGACGAAGAAAAAGTTAACGTCAATGGTGGAGCCGTGGCTTTGGGTCATCCGATCGGTGCCAGTGGGGCGCGTATTATCCTGACACTCGCATATGAATTGAAGCGCCGTGGCGGTGGTCTTGGTATCGCAGCTATCTGCAGTGGCGGCGGCCAGGGTGATGCTGTCCTGATCGAAGTTCCCAAGCAATAATTAATGTCGAACACGTTAGTCAGGGAGGAGTTTTTCTATGTCAATTAAACAAGTAATGGTAGTCGGATCCGGACAAATGGGGGCAGGAATCGCGCAAGTGTGTGCCCAGTACGGCTTTTCCGTAAAGTTGAATGATATTGCAGATGAAGCATTGGAAAAAGGGAAGGCAGGCATTGAAAAACGGCTGGCACGCTCGGTGGAAAAAGGCCGCCTTGCAGAAGAAGAGCAGCAAAAGACGCTGGAAAACCTGTCTTATACAACCGACCTGAATGAGGCTTCATCCTGTGACCTTGTCATTGAAGCGATTGTGGAAAATATGGACGTCAAAACGAGCCTGTTTAAAAAATTGGATGAGATTGCCCCAGAGCACGCGATTCTTGCATCCAATACATCATCCCTTCCAATTACAGAAATCGCGGCAGTCACTAACCGTCCTTCACAGGTGATTGGCATGCATTTCATGAACCCGGTTCCTGTCATGAAACTGGTAGAAATCATTCGTGGCTTGCAGACAAGTGATGAAACCTATCAATCTATCAAAGATATGACAGAAAAAATATGCAAGTCACCAGTAGAAGTCAGTGACTTTCCTGGTTTCGTATCCAACCGCGTACTTATGCCAATGATCAACGAGGCCATCTACACGGTCTATGAAGGGGTCGCGACACCGGAAGACGTGGATACGGTCATGAAGCTAGGCATGAACCATCCAATGGGACCACTGACGTTGGCTGATTTTATCGGACTCGATACATGTTTATACATCATGGAAGTATTGCATGAAGGTTTCGGCGACAGCAAATACCGGCCATGTCCATTGCTCCGTAAATATGTCAAAGCTGGCTGGCTAGGTAAGAAATCGGGACGCGGCTTCTATACGTATGAAAATTGATTCTCAGGGGAGAGAACAACAATGAATCTACATTTTACAGATGAACAGGAAATGATGCGTAAAATGGTGCGCGACTTTGCTCAAAAAGAAGTGGCTCCAGCTATAGAGAGAATGGAAACGGAGGACCACTTTCCTAGGGAAGTTGTCACCAAAATGGGGGAATTGGGTTTAATGGGGATTCCGATCCCGGAAAAATACGGTGGCTCTGAGATGGATTATACGTCCTATATCATTGCCATCCACGAATTGTCGAAAGTGAGTGCAACGGTCGGTGTCATCCTGTCGGTACACACCTCTGTAGGGACGCTGCCGATTCTTAACTTTGGAACCGAGGAGCAAAAGCAGAAATATATTCCGAAGCTGGCGTCAGGGGAATATCTCGGAGCTTTCGCGCTGACAGAACCGAGCGCCGGTTCTGATGCTGGAAGTCTGAAAACGCGTGCAGTCAAACAGGGTGACAAATACATTCTGAATGGCTCGAAAGTGTTCATCACCAATGGGGGAGAAGCGGACACCTATATTGTGTTCGCACGGACGAATATGGAGGAAAGCGGCTATCAGGGAGTCAGCACGTTCATTGTCGAAAAAGATACCCCGGGACTTGTCATCGGCAAAAAGGAGAAAAAGATGGGCCTTCACGGGTCAAATACGGTTCAATTGACTTTCGATAACTGTGAGGTCCCGGCAGAGCAGATGCTTGGTAATGAAGGTGAAGGCTTCAAGATAGCGATGTCTAACCTCAACTCCGGGCGAATTGGAATTGCTGCACAGTCACTTGGTATCGCTGAAGCTGCCATGGAACATGCAGTCGATTATGCAAAAGAGCGGGAGCAATTCGGAAAGCCAATTGCTAAACAGCAGGGACTTTCCTTCAAGCTTGCCGACATGGCAACTGAAGTGGAGGCGGCAAAACTATTGACCTATCATGCTGCTGCTCTGAAAGAAGCTGGTGCTCCGTGCAACAAAGAAGTATCGATGGCGAAAATGTACGCTTCGAAAACAGCAATGAAAAATGCCATTGAAGCTGTTCAGGTTTATGGGGGATATGGATATACGGAAGATTATCCAGTTGAACGGCTTTTCCGTGATGCCAAAGTTTGTGAAATCTATGAAGGAACGAATGAAATACAGCATATCGTCATCAGCAAACATCTACTGAAGGACTAATATATCAAGGGGGATACCGACATGAATTTTCAATTGACAGAAGAACAAGAAATGCTCCGTAAAATGGTGCGCGACTTCGCAAAAAATGAAGTGGAGCCGACAGCTGCTGAGCGGGATGAAGAAGAACGCTTCGACCGGGAAATTTTCGATAAGATGGCAGAACTCGGACTGACCGGTATACCTTGGCCGGAGGAATACAATGGAATCGGATCAGACTTTGTCAGCTATGTCATTGCAGTAGAAGAATTATCCCGTGTATGTGCATCTACCGGTGTAACACTGTCTGCCCATATTTCCCTTGCCAGCTGGCCGATTTATAAGTTTGGGAACGAGGACCAGAAAAAGACATTTCTTGCTCAGCTCGCTTCCGGTGAGAAACTTGGAGCTTACGCGTTGTCTGAGCCCGGCGCCGGCAGTGACGTGTCATCGATGCGCACACAGGCGAAACTGGACGGCGATCATTATGTCCTGAATGGAAGCAAGGTCTGGATTACCAATGGCGGGGTAGCGGATATCTACATTGTATTCGCTAAAACCGACCCGGACGCAGGGAGCCGCGGAATCAGTGCCTTCATCGTAGAAAAAGGTACACCTGGCTTTACGTTTGGTAAAAAAGAAAAGAAACTTGGCATTCGTTCCTCTCCAACCACAGAATTGATTTTTGAAGATTGCAAGGTTCCAAAAGAAAATCTATTAGGTGAAGAGGGAAAAGGGTTCAAAATTGCGATGATGACCTTGGATGGCGGCCGTAACGGCATCGCAGCACAGGCTGTCGGTATTGCCCAGGGAGCCTTGGATGCATCTGTCGGCTATGCGAAAGAGCGCGAACAGTTCGGTAAGCCGATCGCTCAGAATCAGGGTATTTCTTTTAAACTGGCGGATATGGCGACAGAAGTCGAAGCTGCTCGTCTGTTGACTTATCAGGCAGCTTACCTGGAGTCAGAAGGTAAGCCATATGCCAAAGCATCTGCCATGGCTAAGTTATACGCTGGTGACGCAGCAATGCGGATTACAGTCGAAGCTGTCCAGGTTTACGGCGGCTATGGCTATACAAAGGACTATCCGGTCGAGCGCTATATGCGCGACGCGAAAATCACCCAAATCTATGAAGGTACGAATGAAATCCAACGTCTCGTCATCGGACGGATGCTGACGAAAGAATAGTAGAAAGGAAGCTATTATGCACCCATTAGCTGAACGGATCCAACAACAGGATATGAGAGCGCTGGCGAGAGCTATCACACTCGTAGAAAATGATGCGCCGGAAAAATTGGATATGCTGAGTGATATATTTTCCTTGAAAAAGAACGCTCACTATATCGGTATTACCGGCTCACCAGGAGCCGGTAAGAGCTCGCTCGTCAACCGGCTGCTTACCCACCTGCGTGAGCAAGACCTGACGGTGGCAGTCATCGCGGTGGACCCGACCAGTCCGTTCAGCGGCGGTGCCCTGTTAGGGGACCGTGTCCGTATGAACCAGCATTTTACGGATCCCGGTATTTTTATCCGCAGTATGGCAACCAGGGGGAGCCTCGGTGGTCTTGCCCGGGCTACCAAGGATACGATCCGTGTCTGTGATGCTTATGGATTTGACGTCATTCTCGTAGAAACAGTGGGTGTCGGCCAGTCCGAGCTGGATATTATGAAAGTTGCCGATACGACAGGGCTTGTGCTTACGCCTAACAGTGGCGACGTCTTACAGATTTTCAAGGCAGGAATCATGGAAATCGCCAACCTTTTTATTATTAATAAAGCTGATCTGCCAGGGGTACAGCGGTTAAAGACGACACTGGAAGAATACATGATGATCGCCAACCCGAAAGGCTGGGTGCCGCCGATCGTCCAGACGATTTCCACTCAAAATGAAGGAATTGGTGAGCTATGGAGTGAAATCCGTCGGCATCATGATTATTTGTATCAAACAGCCAAAGGGGAAGAACAGCGCCAGCAGCAGTTGAAACTGGAAGTCTATGATTTAATCCGGGAAGAAATCTGGCGCGATGTCGAACAAACGATAGAAAGCGACCATGAGAAACAGCAGGTTTTTCATAATGCCAGTGCCGACCCGTATCAGTTGGCTAAGGAATGGTTTCAGGAGTGGAAAGGGAAAGGAGGGAATAGCCATGACTGATCAACAGGTTCCCTCTTCCATCAAGGATCAGAACCTCGTTGAAAAAAGACGCAACCAGATGATCAAGGGTGCCGTATCTCTTTTCATCGAAAAAGGGTTCCATAAAACGACGACAAGGGAAATCGCGAAAGCATCCGGTTTCAGCATCGGTACTCTCTATGAATATATCCGTACCAAGGAAGATGTGCTGTTTCTTGTCTGTGATTCGATTTATGAACGAGTGAAGGACAGGATGGAGCAGGTGATCGATACGGAAAAAAAGACGATCGACAGCCTGATCCATGCGGTCACTTCTTACTTCCAACTCATGGACGATATGCAGGATGAAGTCGTAGTCATGTATCAGGAAGTCAAGTCTCTTCCTCGTGATTCTCAGGAATATGTGTTGCAAAAAGAGAAAGATATGCTCGAAATGCTGACGCAGGTAATACGCAACAGCATCTCTACACCAATGTCGGAGCAGGACATTTCGATCGTTGCCAACAATATTTTCATTCAGGGCCAAATGTGGGGGTTCCGGCGCTGGATGCTGCAAAAAGAGTTCACGCTCGAGAGCTATACCGAACGCCAGGTTCATTTTTTATTAGAAGGTCTCAACGTCAACAGCTTAAAGAATCACAAACTTCCTAACTAAAAGGGGGATGGAACGATGGAACAACCAAAGGTTTATCAGCCGAAGTATCCCGTCCGATTCGTGACAGCTTCCAGCTTATTCGACGGTCACGATGCTTCGATCAATATCATGCGCCGTATTCTCCAATCAACTGGTGCCGAAGTGATCCACCTTGGTCATAACCGCTCAGTCGAAGAGGTCGTCAATGCAGCGATACAGGAGGATGTCCAAGGGATCGCCGTTTCTTCCTATCAGGGGGGACACGTCGAATACTTCAAGTATATGATTGACTTATTGAATGAAAAAGGAGCGGGCCATATCCGAGTGTACGGAGGTGGCGGTGGTGTCATTCTGCCACGTGAAATCAAAGAGCTCCATGATTATGGTGTCGCCCGCATTTTCTCACCGGAGGATGGCAGGGAGAACGGTCTTCAAGGCATGATCAATCAGATGATAGAAGAATGCGACTTCCTTCCACCACTAGTACCCGAAGAAACCGTCAAGGAACTGGAAAGCGGAAACCATCAGGCGATTGCCCGGTTCATCACTTACGTGGAGAATACACCGGAACAGGAACGGGAAGCGGCTGCCCAGTTTGAAGCTGCCGTGAAACAAAGCGAAACGAAAAATATCCCGGTCTTAGGGATTACAGGTACAGGAGGAGCGGGGAAAAGCTCACTGACAGACGAATTGATCCGCCGCTTCCTTAATGAGATTCCGGATAAGAAAGTGGCCATCCTGTCGATTGACCCGACGAAGAAAAAGACAGGCGGGGCCTTACTAGGTGACCGTATTCGTATGAACGCAATTTTTAACCCTCGCGTCTACATGCGCTCGCTGGCAACACGTGATTCCAGGTCTGAATTATCAAAAGCGATTGAAGAAGCGATCCAGGTCGTGAAAGCGGCAGGTGTGGATTTTGTCATCGTCGAAACTAGCGGTATCGGTCAAGGGAATGCGGCTGTCACAGATGTTTCCGATTTGTCCATGTATGTGATGACCGCCGAATTCGGTGCTCCTTCCCAGCTTGAGAAAATCGATATGATCGATTTTGCTGACTTCATCGTTATTAATAAATTCGAACAGAAGGGCTCGGAGGATGCGTTCCAGCAAGTGCGGAAGCAATATGAGCGCAGTCATATGCTCTTCCATGAAGATCCGTCGACATTCCCGGTATTTGGAACGATTGCAAGCCAGTTCAATGATCCGGGAACAAACACCCTTTTTGCTGCGATCGTTGATAAGCTGAATGAAGACTATGCCTGGGAGGACACCACTTCCTTTGAAAGAACAGCCAATGTGGAAAAGCAGAATGTCATTATTCCGATTGAGCGGAAGCAATACTTGCGCGACATTGCCATGCTGGTGCGCAACTATCATGATAATGCCGAGCAACAGGCCGAAAAAGCCCGCAAACTCTATCAATTGAAGGGCACGGCGGAAGCGCTGGATGATGAGGAAGCGAAAGAAAAAATCGAGGCACTAATCGAGCAGTATGAACAGGGTATCGACCCGAAAGCGAAAGAAAAGCTGGATGATTGGGATGATCTCCATGAGCGCTACAGCGGAGATACGTATACGTTTAAGGTCCGTGACAAGGAAATCACGATGGATTTGACGACAGAAAGCCTTGCCGGTCTGAAAATCCCGAAAGTCGCCTTGCCATCTTACACCGATTGGGGCGATCGCCTCGTCTGGCTGTTAAAAGAAAACGTACCAGGAGCTTTTCCATTTACCGCAGGGGTGTTCCCGTTCAAGCGAAAAGGGGAAGATCCAAAGAGACAGTTTGCAGGTGAAGGAACACCGGAACGTACCAACCGGCGCTTCCATTACTTATCTAAAGATGATGATGCGAAGCGTCTGAGCACCGCATTTGATTCGGTAACATTGTACGGGGAAGACCCGGATGAACGTCCCGACATCTACGGAAAAGTCGGGGAAAGCGGTGTCAGCATCTGTACATTGGAAGATATGAAAAAGCTGTATGACGGCTTTGATTTGACCAATCCTTTGACATCTGTTTCCATGACGATCAATGGTCCTGCGCCAATCATTTTAGCCATGTTTATGAACACGGCAATCGATCAGCAGCTTGAAAAATTTGAAGAAGAGAATGGACGTAAACCTAACGCAAAGGAAGCAGAGCAAATTAAAGCGGAAACGCTTCACGTTGTCCGGGGTACCGTCCAGGCTGACATTTTGAAAGAAGATCAGGGACAGAACACGTGTATTTTCTCAACGGAATTCGCATTGCGCATGATGGGGGATATTCAGCAGTATTTCATCGACCATGATGTCCGCAACTATTATTCTGTTTCTATTTCCGGGTACCATATTGCTGAAGCAGGCGCTAACCCGATTACCCAGCTCGCGTTCACGCTGGCAAACGGATTCACTTACGTCGAGTATTATTTAAGCCGTGGGATGGATATCAATAAGTTCGCGCCAAACTTATCATTCTTCTTCTCTAATGGTCTTGATCCGGAATATACAGTCATGGGCCGTGTTGCCCGCAGAATCTGGGCAATCATTATGAAAGAAAAATATGGTGCCAATGAGCGAAGCCAGAAGCTGAAGTACCATATCCAGACGTCTGGACGTTCCCTGCACGCCCAGGAAATCAACTTTAATGATATCCGTACGACATTGCAGGCGTTGATTGCTATCCAGGATAACTGTAATTCGCTTCACACCAACTCTTATGATGAGGCGATCACCACACCGACAGAGGAATCTGTCCGTCGTGCCATGGCGATCCAGATGATCATCAGCAAGGAATTCGGTCTGACCAAAAATGAAAACTCTCTGCAAGGAGCGTATATCATCGAGCAGTTGACTGATATGGTGGAGGAAGCGGTACTTCAGGAATTTGAACGCATCAACGATCGCGGCGGAGTACTTGGCGCCATGGAACGCCAATACCAACGCGGTAAAATTCAGGAAGAATCGCTATACTATGAAAGCAAAAAGCATACCGGCGAACTACCGATCGTCGGCGTAAACACTTACTTGAATCCGACACCGCCTTCGGAAGATGAAATCAATTCAATGGAAATCGCGCGTGCGACCAAAGAGGAAAAAGAACATCAAATCCAGTCCTTGCGCGCATTCCAACAATCGAATGAAGACGAAACAGAAGCAGCCTTGCAGCGCTTGAAAGAGGTAGCAGCAAGCAACGGTAACATTTTTGCTGAATTGATGGAAACCGTAAAGGTAGCGAGCCTTGGCCAAATCACCAACGCCCTCTACGAAGTAGGCGGCCAATACCGCCGGAATATGTAAGATAGCATCGAAGTCGAGTATGAAACCGAAAAGGTATCATACTCGATTTTTTTAGATAGCATCAGGGGGATTGAGGGAACGGGTCGCTTTCTGCGGACTCGTGCTGCCCTGCTTTTGATCGGGATAAGAGACAATCTGTAAATATGGGAGACACCCCCCTAAGGAAGAGTGAAACTCTCCTATCGATAGGAGACAATTTTGAGAAAAAGAGAGACAAAAACGAAAAAAATAGAGACAAATTTTTAAAAAATAGAGAATTAAATATTATAAGAGAGACACTCACCCGGCTCGTGACATGTATGCAAAATGCGCAAAAACACTCCCAAACTGAGTGGGAGTGTTAGTTGTCATTAATGCCCGCCGCCTACGTTGTCGTGGTCACCGGTTTGATTGATTTCTTTGATGTAAGGCGTCTTTTGTCCGTACCATTCGTAAGTAAAATCATAATTTTTTTCTTCATCTAAAAGCATCCATGTATTTTCGTCTTTGACTTTATATTTCTCACCGTCTACATAAATATAATAGTCGTCCTCCGAATGATCCTTTTTCTCGATTTGGGCATCGCTCATTTCTTCGCTGTGCAGCATGCCGTAATTATTATAAAAGTAGACCCCGCCAATAAGGACGGCCACAATGATAAGCAGCCACTTTGATGTCCGCATGATTCTCTCTCCTTTGTTTATGATAGCTGTAAGTCGGATAGACTTATTTTACGATAAAAACAGGTGGGAAACCAACTCAAAGGGTAAGGAAAATGTAAGGGTGGAAAGGAAAACCGGCCAATCATTGATTTTTATATACGCTAACCATATAATATGAGGTATGGTTAAATATGAGATACGTATGACTTAATGAATGTACACATATATACCTTAATTTTCATTAAAGGAGTGCTGAACCTTGAGCTTGAAACAGTATAGTAAAGATCAGATTGAAGAAATGTCTATGATCGATCTTGCAGCAGTCATGCTGGAAGAAAAAAGAGAGGCAGTCGACTTCAATGACCTATTCCACGAGATTGCAGATATGAAGGGCTACACGGAAAAGGAGAAAGAAGATTTTATCGCCCAGTTTTATACGGATATGAATATTGATGGTGGCTTCATGACCATTGGTACGAATAAGTGGGGGTTGAAACGCTGGTATCCAGTGGAGCAGATGGAAGAAGAAATTTCCAACCTTCCGAAGAAGCGTAAGAAGAAAAAAGCGAAGCGTAAAGAAGTAACAGCTGATGAAGCATTGTTCGAAGAAGATTTGGATGAAGAACTCGATTTGGACGATGAGGATCTGGACCTTGATGAGAGCGATAATGACTTCGAAGGCGATTATGAAAATGAGGATCTCGACGAAGAAGATGAAGAAGTTATTGAGGATGATATCAGCTTTGTAGGTGATGATGAAGAGGACGATGACGACCTCTAATTGCTCCTTGACTTTCAAATCGTAAATCAGTACAATTCTATTTGGGCTCTTAAAATTACGTTGAACGAATTTCAAAAGCGCTCCCCATAATAGGGGAGCGCTTTTTATTTTTTACTATGAAAAATTAAGCTCTCGCCATAAGTATTTGGCGATAGCCAGGTTTTTCTAAATTGCTCCAGCCTATAAAACAGGATTTCTATGACTGCTGAAGTAACCAGCAGGTCATGATATAAGAAAGATTAAAGAAGAAAGAGGGATGACCGTGACAAAGTACATTTTTGTAACAGGTGGGGTTGTATCTTCCTTAGGTAAAGGTATTACTGCCGCTTCACTTGGCCGCTTATTGAAAAACCGTGGATTGAAAGTGACTATCCAAAAATTTGATCCATATTTGAACGTAGACCCTGGGACGATGAGTCCCTACCAGCATGGGGAAGTTTTCGTAACGGAAGATGGTGCCGAGACAGACCTGGACCTGGGACACTATGAGCGTTTCATTGATATCAACTTGAATAAATTCAGTAATGTGACAACTGGGAAAGTATATTCCCATGTTATTAAAAAAGAACGACGCGGGGACTACTTGGGTGGAACCGTGCAGGTCATTCCGCATATCACCAATGAAATTAAAGAACGTGTTTTCCGTGCCGGCCATGAAACCAATGCGGATGTCGTCATTACAGAAATCGGCGGAACAGTAGGAGATATTGAATCCCTTCCGTTCCTGGAAGCGATTCGCCAAATCAAAAGTGACATTGGACGAGACCATGTCATGTACCTGCATTGTACCCTTGTTCCATACATCAAGGCTGCAGGGGAAATGAAGACAAAGCCGACTCAGCATAGCGTTAAAGAACTGCGCTCGCTTGGTATCCAGCCGGATGTAATTGTATTACGTACCGAAATGGAAATATCAGAAGAAATGAAAGAGAAAATCGCACTATTCTGCGATCTCAATAAACAAGCAGTTATCGAGTGTCCGGATGCAGATACATTATATAAAATTCCGTTGATTCTTCAGGATCAGAAACTGGACCAGCTGACGTGCGAGCATTTTGGATTGGATTGCAAGCCGGCAGAGATGGCAGAGTGGAACCAGCTTGTCGATAAAGTAACCCATTTATCCAAAAAGGTGAACATCGCCCTCGTCGGTAAATATGTGGAATTGCCAGATGCTTATATTTCCGTTGTCGAGGCGATGAAGCATGCCGGTTACCCATATGATGCCGATGTCAATATCAACTGGGTCAATTCCGAAGAGATAGACCCTTCCAATGTGGAAGATAAACTTGCTGGAGTAGATGGCATTCTTGTACCTGGCGGCTTCGGCGATCGTGGTATTGAAGGGAAAATTGAAGCGATTCGTTATGCACGAGAAAATAAAGTGCCGTTCCTTGGCATTTGCCTGGGGATGCAATTGGCTACTGTGGAATTTGCAAGAAACGT
Source organism: Thalassobacillus sp. B23F22_16 (assembly GCF_043496955.1). NCBI lineage: Bacteria > Bacillati > Bacillota > Bacilli > Caryophanales > Bacillaceae > Thalassobacillus > Thalassobacillus sp. B23F22_16. The sequence goes on from NZ_JBIEKD010000009.1 coordinate 83,621, forward strand.
ACTCGGCCTGGAAGGTGCTCATTCTGCCGAAATCGATCCTGCGACACCGCATGCGATCATCGACCTTCTGCCGGAACAAAAAGAAGTGTCCGACCTCGGGGGAACACTGCGTCTTGGTATCTATCCATGTAAGCTGACAGAAGGTTCCAAAGCCAAAGAAGCCTATGGCGAAGAAGTTATTTATGAACGCCACCGCCACCGCTTCGAGTTCAATAACCATTACCGGGAACAAATGGAGGAAAAAGGATTCTCCTTCACTGGTACAAGCCCGGATGGCCGTTTGATTGAAATCATTGAGGTGGAAGATCACCCTTGGTTTGTGGCAAGCCAATTCCATCCAGAATTCAAATCCCGTCCAACTCGTCCGCAAGAGTTGTTCTACGGATTTATCGGAGCAGCTTCCACCCATAAAAAATAATAAAAAAAGCGCGAACCTTCATCGAAGGTTTCGCGCTTTTTCCATTTCCTGGACACCCCTGGGGTGCAGAGCAGGACTTATTCGTATTCGGATAGGATTTCTTTTGCTGTAACATAGATAGCGTAGTAGCTGTATAGACCCGCCATCGCGCTTGGAAAACAGATTCGTTCCATATCAAAAGGAAGCAGGGGTTCGGTCACCTGTGTATCAATCGGGAAGTCCGCTTGCTTATATAAAGGATCATCATTCGTATTTACAGCAGAAAGGGTGATGACCTGGGCACCTTGCTCCTGTGCTTCCTTCATGATGGCAATTGCTTCTTCATGATCGGCAAACCTGGAAGCCACAATCACCCGGTCAATGGAAGTCAATGCAGTGTGAGGTTCATAGCGTCGGCATCTCGGCAATGTTTCTTTTCCGTCGATCATTTCCGCTTCAATCGCCACCATTTCCTCAAAGCCTTTTACATAGATGCTGCCATCGCCTATAATAGCCTGAGCTAATGCACGCGCTGCATCTTCGATAGCTAATGCTTCCTTCTCCTGAATTTGCTGAAATTTACCAGTCAACTGGGTCGTTAGCATTTTTAACATGAACATCCCCCTTTATTTTTCCATTCAGTTTTCATAGCTTAGCATAAATCCCAAAGCTTGAGAACAAATTAACCGGCTAATAAGCAGGAAATAAGTCAATTTATATCGAATGGAAAGAGAAGGAGGTATCGGATGAAGCGTAATTTAACTGCAGAAAGGTAGGCGAGCAATCATGGCCAAAGAAGTGTTGATTGTAGACGACCAGCCAGGGATCAGGCTATTACTGGAAGAAGTGGTCAAAGGAGAAGGGTACGCGGTAGCCACTGCGGAAACCGGAAAGGAAGCCCTTGACTATATTGAGAAAAATGACCCGAGCCTGCTGGTGGTTGACTATAATCTTCCGGTCATGAATGGCGGGGAACTGCTGCACCGTTTGAATGAGACAGGATACGACAAACCAGCCATTCTGATGACTGGATTATCCGTGGAAAGCCTCGGGGAAGAGAAGGATTTCCACTTTGTGAAGAAAGTGGTGTCTAAACCCTTCAATATCATGGATATCCGGGAAGAAATCTCCAAAATCTTGCAATAATAGTTGTACAAAAAATGACTTTTTGAGAAAATTATTGATGTAAGCGCTCTTTCGTTCTCCGGTTGTTGCACCTTCTTCTGGGTATTGGTATTCTTATACTGTGATTAAACTTACATAGCATATCTGTGTTACGTCTTGCAAATGTGCTAGTAAATAATATACCTATCGAAGGAGGAGCTTTCATGCCTTTAGTATCAATGAAGGAAATGCTCGAAACTGCGAAGGAACAGCGCTACGGCGTTGGGCAGTTTAACCTGAATAACTTAGAATACGCGCAAGCGATTCTTCAAGCAGCCGAAGAAGAAAAATCACCAGTCATCCTCGGTGTATCCGAAGGTGCAGCAAGATATATGGGTGGTTTCAATGTCGTGGTATCCATGGTACAAGCACTGATGGATTCTTATGGAACTACTGTTCCTGTTGCGATTCATCTGGACCATGGTTCCAGCTTCGAAAGCTGTGCAAAAGCGATTCATGCCGGATTCACTTCTGTCATGATCGATGCATCCCATGACCCGCTTGAAGAAAACATTGCTGTTACTAAGAAAGTAGTCGAGCTTGCACATATGCATGGCGTATCTGTTGAAGCAGAACTTGGCCGTGTCGGTGGACAAGAAGATGACTTGATTGTTGATGATGCAGAAGCAGCTTATGCTATTCCGTCTGAATGCAAACAGCTGGTTGATGAAACCAATGTTGACGTATTTGCGCCAGCACTTGGTTCTGTACATGGGCCATACAAAGGGGAGCCTAACCTAGGTTTCGACCGTATGGAAGAAATCATGGGTCTTGTCGATAAGCCGCTTGTACTTCACGGTGGTACTGGCATCCCGACTCATGATATCAAAAAAGCTATTTCTTTCGGTACTGCAAAGATTAATGTCAACACAGAAAACCAGGTTGCCCAGGGGAAAGCAGTACGTGAAGTACTGGCTGAAAAGCCTGACCTTTACGATCCGCGTAAGTACCTTGGACCAGGACGCGACGCCATCAAAGAAACAGTCATTGGTAAAATGCGTGAATTCGGTTCTTCTAACAAAGCGTAAATAATGAAGTATGTCCAAAGGAAGCCGTTGCTAGAAACGGTTTCCTTTTAACAATCTTATGAAAACGCAACCATCGATGGGGAGGATTATTTACATGAAATTTTTTATTGATACAGCGAATATTGACGATATCAAAGAAGCCAATGCTTTAGGCGTGCTGGCGGGGGTTACGACCAATCCTAGTCTGGTAGCTAAAGAAGGTGTTTCTTTTCATGAACGTTTGCAGGAGATCACAAAGGAAGTCGACGGTTCTGTCAGTGCGGAAGTTGTTTCTGAAGATGCAGAAGGAATGATCCGGGAAGGGAAGGAACTGGCAGCCATCGCACCGAATATTACCGTTAAGGTGCCAATGACGCTGGAAGGTTTGAAAGCAGTTAAAGCCTTGTCTGAACTTAACATCAAAGTCAACGTTACATTGATTTTTTCTGCCAATCAGGCATTGCTGGCGGCAAGAGCAGGCGCGGCTTACGTTTCCCCGTTCTTAGGCCGTCTGGATGATATCGGGCATAACGGGATGGATCTGATTGCGCAGATCGCGGAAATTTTCGATCGTCATGGAATTGAAACGGAAATCATCGCCGCATCCGTCCGCCACCCAGTCCACGTCACAGAAGCGGCACTGAACGGCGCACATATCGCTACGGTTCCTTTCAAAGTATTAAGCCAATTGGTCAAACATCCATTGACAGACCAGGGAATTGAAAAGTTTCTTTCGGATTGGAATCAGAGTCAACAAAAATAAGCATGAAATTGGTAAAATTGTACAAACTAACAGCGCAGGAATAAGTTGACTGAAATCTGGATTCTATTAAGAGTACCGGGAAGTCAATCAATCGGACAATCGCCGGTGAATGCTTGCTAACAGCCTGACATTTGCGGGTGGATTGCAGGACTTAAAAGCGAGGAGTTAGCCATGCAAAAATTACTTGTAGAAGGCGGAAAAAGATTAGAGGGGACAGTCAGAATCGGTGGTGCGAAAAACAGCGCGGTTGCTTTGCTTCCGGCGGCGATTCTGGCGGATTCTCCAGTCACGATCGAAGGCCTGCCGAAAATTTCTGACCTGCAGATCTTGGGCGACCTGCTCGAGGAAATCGGCGGTACAGTGAAAAAAGAAGGGCAGACGATTGAAATCGATCCGAGTGAAATGATTTCTATGCCATTGCCGAATGGAAAAGTGAAAAAGCTGCGAGCATCCTACTATTTCATGGGAGCGATGCTTGGCCGGTTCAAAAAAGCAGTCATTGGTCTTCCAGGCGGCTGTCATCTTGGACCTCGCCCAATCGATCAGCATATCAAAGGCTTTGAAGCGCTTGGGGCGCAGGTGACCAATGAGCAGGGGGCTATCTATCTGCGTGCAGAAGAGTTGCGCGGGGCACGGATCTATCTGGATGTCGTCAGTGTCGGCGCGACCATCAATATTATGCTGGCAGCGGTAAGGGCTAAAGGGAAAACGGTTATCGAAAATGCTGCCAAGGAACCGGAAATCATTGATGTAGCGACATTGCTTACCAGTATGGGGGCGAAGATCAAAGGTGCAGGAACCGATGTCATCCGGATTGAAGGTGTGGATCAACTTAGCGGCTGTAACCACACCATTATTCCTGATCGTATCGAAGCGGGAACCTATACGATTCTTGCAGCAGCGCTTGGGGATGGAATCCTGATCGACAACGTTATTCCTCAACACTTGGAATCCCTGCTTGCCAAATTGCGTGAGATGGGAGTCACGGTGGAAGAAAGCGATGAGCAATTGTTCATCAAAACGAGCGAAAAGCTGAAGAGCGTCGATATCAAAACACTCGTGCATCCAGGTTTTCCAACGGATTTACAGCAGCCGTTTACGTCGCTTTTAACAAAAGCATACGGAACAGGTGTCGTCACTGATACAATCTATCAGGCGCGTTTCAAGCATATCGATGAACTACGACGTATGAATGCCCACATTAAAGTGGAAGGTGGAGCCGCGATTGTGGCAGGTCCATCTCCGTTACAAGGGGCGAAAGTCAAAGCGACCGACCTCCGTGCCGGAGCAGCACTTGTTATTGCTGGTCTGATGGCAAAGGGGATTACAGAAGTCACCGGAATCGAGCATATCGAGCGAGGATATGAGGACCTCGTAGAGAAGCTCACGAATCTTGGTGCGACCATCTGGCATGAAAAAATGACCGAAGAAGAAGTAGAGCAGTTCCAGAATTCATAGGATCTTAGTTTCCATGGAGATGAGGAAAAATTCAGATATGAATGGAGAGGAAAAACCATGGAAAGAAGTTTGACAATGGAATTAGTACGTGTCACTGAAGCGGCGGCACTTAAATCGGCACGATGGATGGGAAGAGGGAAAAAAGAGGAAGCGGATGACGCAGCGACATCTGCCATGCGCGACGTCTTTGATACCATCCCGATGAAAGGTACTGTTGTTATTGGTGAAGGGGAAATGGATGAGGCGCCGATGCTTTATATTGGGGAGAAGCTCGGTAATGGATACGGTCCACGTGTCGACGTTGCTGTCGACCCTCTGGAAGGGACCAACATTGTGGCACAGGGGACATGGAATGCTCTCGCGGTAATTGCGATTGCCGATCATGGTGCCCTGCTTCATGCCCCTGATATGTATATGGATAAAATCGCAGTCGGCCCGGAAGCAGTAGGAAAAGTAGATATCAATGCTTCGATTGCGGACAACCTGAAGGCGGTAGCTGAGGCGAAGAATAAAGATGTGGAAGATGTTGTTGCTATTGTTTTGAACCGAAAACGCCATGAAGGGATCATTGAAGAAATCCGTCAAGCTGGCGCAAGGATCAAACTGATCCCGGATGGTGACGTAGCAGCAGCCATCAACACGGCATTTGATCATACCGGCGTTGATATTCTGTTTGGCTCTGGCGGCGCCCCGGAAGGAGTACTTGCTGCCGCGGCATTGAAGTGCCTTGGAGGAGAAATACAAGGCAAGCTGCTCCCTGCTAACGATGAGGAGCTGGAGCGCTGCAAAAGCATGGGCATTGCAGACATCGACAAAGTCCTGTACATGGACGATTTTTGTTCCGGTGATGACGCGATTTTTGCCGCTACCGGCGTAACAGACGGCGAATTGCTGCAAGGTGTCCAGTTCAAAGGAACGAAAGCAACGACCCAGACTGTCGTCATGCGTGCCAAATCAGGGACTGTCCGTTTTATCGACGGTGACCACAGTTTGAAAAAGAAACCGAATCTAGTAATGAGACCATAACTGGCAAGGGAGCCGTCCTGACGGCTTCCTTTTCCCTTATAAAAGCCGCAAAACAAACGTATAGGAAAGTAATTTGATTTTTTTTATGTTTTATATTGAATAGTTTCATGGAAAAGAGTTAAAATGATTAAAGTTTAATCAACCCGTTAATAGTGAAAAACCTCTGTAAGCTTCTGATTATAGCTTCGAGAATATCTTCTCTCACTTCCTAAGAAGTGTTCTGCTAAAAGTACAGCATCTTTTGCTAAGTGTATGGCTGTCCCCTCCTACGTTTCATTTTTCGTTAGATAGATAGTGTTGCAGGGCTCGAGACGGCAGACGGACAAGTAACAAAAATATAATAGTGTGGTGATTTTGTGGCTGAATTGACAATCTCTCATTTAGAAACGTTGACTCTCAAAGATTTATATGCACTGGCACGGCAGTTCAAAGTGTCTTATTACGCTAAACTCACAAAACGCGAACTGATTTTTGCGATTTTGAAAGCACAGGCCGAAAAAGGCGGCTATTTATTCATGGACGGGATCCTGGAAATCATCCCATCAGAAGGGTTCGGTTTCTTGCGTCCGATCAATTACTCACCTAGCGCGGAGGATATCTATATTTCTGCGTCCCAAATTCGTCGTTTTGATTTGCGGAACGGAGATAAAGTATCTGGTAAAGTCCGTCCACCAAAAGAAAATGAACGTTATTACGGCCTCCTGCATGTCGATGCCGTCAATGGCGAAGATCCCGAGACAGCGAAAGAACGTGTCCACTTCCCGGCATTGACGCCGCTATATCCGGATCGAATGATGAAGCTGGAAACAAAAAGCAAGAACATTTCAACCCGAGTGATGGATATGATGGCTCCTGTCGGGTTCGGACAGCGTGGACTGATTGTGGCACCACCAAAAGCAGGGAAAACGATGCTGCTGAAGGAAATCGCAGACAGTGTTTCGAAAAACCATCCCGATGCCAAGCTGATCATTCTGCTCGTCGATGAACGACCGGAGGAAGTAACAGACATCGAACGTTCTGTAGCTGCCGATGTCGATGTCGTCAGCTCAACATTTGATGAGGTACCGGAAAACCATATCAAAGTCTCTGAGCTGGTACTCGAGCGTGCCATGCGTCTCGTAGAACAAAAGCGTGATGTCATCGTTTTGATGGACAGCATCACACGTCTGGCACGTGCCTACAACCTGGTAATACCGCCGAGCGGCCGTACGCTTTCCGGAGGAATCGACCCGGCAGCGTTCCACCGTCCGAAGCGATTCTTTGGGGCTGCCCGTAATATTGAAGAAGGCGGGAGCTTTACGATTTTAGCTACCGCACTCGTCGATACGGGTTCCCGCATGGATGATGTCATCTATGAGGAATTCAAAGGTACCGGGAACATGGAACTTCATTTGGATCGCAGCCTGGCCCAGCGCCGTATCTTCCCGGCAATTGATATTCTTCGCTCCGGTACACGGAAAGAGGAATTGCTGCTTCCGAAAGCGCATCTGGAAAAAATGTGGGCGGTCCGCAAAACATTGTCCGATACGCCTGATTTCGCGGAGCGTTTCTTACGAAGGTTGAGAACTTCAAAGAATAACGAAGAGTTTTTCGATATCATGGATAAAGAGATGAAAGGCAAATCGACAGGGAGAAGGACACAGACTTCAGGAAAATAAAACAAGTTCTTGCATTGCAAAAATGCCCCTGTTATAATCATTCTATGTGAGTTTCGAGACAGGGTAGATTCTGCCTGATACGGCTCTTACAATAACTCTGTTTCCAAAGGATTCAGGGCAAAAAGGAGTGGAAGAACATGAAAAACGGCATTCATCCAGAATACCGCAAAGTCGTATTTCAAGACACAAGTTCTGATTACAAGTTTCTAACTGGTTCCACTAAGGAATCCAGCGAAACTATCGAATGGGAAGATGGCAACACTTACCCATTGATCCGCGTGGAGATCAGCTCAGCTTCTCACCCGTTCTACACAGGTAAGCAAAAAGCTGACAAAGAAGGCGGACGTGTCGATCGCTTTAAGAAAAAATATAACATTAAGTAATCTTCGTTATCCTGATAGGGATAGACGAATTCACGCGAAAAACAGGCAAATTGTCTAACTTTGCCTGTTTTTTTGTACGAAAGAGGGCTGTCGCAGGAATGCCGTCAGCCCTCTTCTTCTGTGTTAAAGCCTGTTTGTTCGAGATGGAGATTCGGGAAGGGAGCGAGTATGTGATGAAGCAAAGCGGTTGGGTAGAAGTGATTTGTGGCAGTATGTTCAGTGGTAAGTCCGAAGAGTTGATTCGTCGTGTTCGCCGTGCTACATATGGCAATCTGTCTGTTCGGGTGTTCAAGCCCTTGATCGACGATCGTTATTCCGAAGATGCAATCGTCTCTCATAATGGCACCTCCGTGCTCGCCCGCCCTGTAGAGCACTCCAGAGAAATTTTGAAGGCGGTCGATGATACCATCGATATTGTCGGTATTGATGAAGTGCAATTTTTTGATGAGGAAGTAGTAGACGTCGTGGAGGAGCTTGCAGATAAAGGTATCCGTGTCATAGTCGCAGGCCTTGATACCGACTTCCGTGGTGTACCATTCTGGTGTATGCCGGAATTGATGGCATTGAGTGAAATGGTAACAAAGCTGAATGCGATCTGCCCGGTTTGTGGTTCACCGGCGAGCCGTACGCAGCGTTTGATTGATGGAAAGCCAGCTTCCTATGACGACCCGATCATCCTGGTCGGAGCATCAGAATCATACGAGCCCCGCTGCCGTCACCACCATGAGGTACCAAACAAGCCCAGGCAATCGCAGCTGAAAGCCAAAATTTCCAATTAAACAACCAAAGCACCAAAGCCCTTTATCGGTTTTGGTGCTTTTTTGATGGCTATACATTCATATTATTCAACTCCGCGGGCATGCTAAGAAAAAGTGCAAGGAGTGGAAATTCATGAAATATCATGTGACTGCAATACTGGCTTTTACAGCGATTCTCCTCGCCGCATGCGGAGGAGCGGATGAACAAGGCCAGGGACCTACCCAGGACCTGATGGATACACAGCATCCAGAAGAAAGAGGCTCGCAAATCGATAACCCTCGTACAATCAATAACGTCGGTGACAGCTGGGGGTTAAAGCAGGATAGGGAAAAAGTCAAACAGGCTGCTGAAAGTGTCCCGGGAGTCGAAGTAGAACGCGTCATATTAGAAGGTCCGATCGTCCGAGTAACGGCAAATGTGGATAATGGCCGTTTGGCAGACGGTGAACGCGAAGAGTGGGAAGAGCAAATTGAGCAGGCAATATACCGTGCCGTACCACGATACGATATCGAAGTGCGAGTACGCTGATATATCATCTCCAGGCGGCTAAAAAGCTGCCTTTCTTTTTTTAGTTTAACCCGTCATCTTGTAAGTGCCAGGTCTCTATAATATAATTAGACTGTTATAGAGAAAGAGGTGGATCAACATGTTAGAACGTTTGCAATCCCTTGAAGATCGTTATGAAAAATTGAATGAACTCCTCAGTGATCCGGAGGTCATCAGTGATCCTAATAAATTGCGCGAGTATTCCAAAGAGCAGTCGGACCTCGAGGAAACTGTTCAGGCTTATCGGGAATATAAAGAGATCAGCACCCAATTGGACGATGCAAAAGTGATGCTGAAGGATAACCTGGATGATGATATGCATGAAATGGTAAAAGAAGAAATCGATGAATTGAACCCGCAAAAAGAAGAACTCGAGGAACGGTTGAAGTTCCTGATGCTGCCGAAAGACCCTAATGATGATAAAAACGTCATTATGGAAGTTCGCGGGGCAGCCGGTGGTGATGAAGCAGCTTTATTTGCTGGGGATTTATTCCGTATGTATACCCGCTACGCAGAGACACAGGGGTGGAAAGTCGAGGTCATCGAATCTCATCAAAATGATGTCGGCGGCTATAAGGAAGTCATTTTTATGGTGAATGGACAGGGGGCATACTCCAAGCTAAAATATGAAAATGGTGCTCACCGTGTCCAGCGTGTACCGGAAACAGAATCCGGCGGTCGTATTCACACCTCGACAGCGACTGTAGCGGTACTTCCGGAAGCAGAAGAAGTCGAAGTGGAAATTCATGATAAGGATATCCGTGTCGATACATTCGCATCCAGTGGTCCAGGCGGTCAGAGTGTTAACACGACCATGTCTGCCGTGCGTCTGACACACGAACCTACGGGAGTTGTCGTTTCGTGTCAGGATGAAAAGTCACAGATTAAGAACAAAGAAAAAGCGATGAAGGTCCTCCGTGCCCGTATTTACGATAAGTTCCAGCAGGAAGCACAGGCGGAGTATGATGAGAACCGTAAATCTGCTGTCGGATCCGGAGACCGTTCCGAACGAATCCGTACGTATAACTTCCCGCAAAGCCGTGTCACTGATCACCGAATTGGCTTGACGATCCAAAAGCTTGATCAGATTCTTGAAGGCAAGCTGGATGAAATTCTTGATGCTTTAATTGTGGAAGAACAGACGAAAAAACTGGAACAGATTGGTGAATAACATGGAAAGAGCTTTTACCACTATTGAGGAAGCCCGGCGTTGGGCTTCTCTTTTTTTAAAAACACATTACCGCGAAGAGCGTGTCGCAGACTGGCTGCTCGAGCATCATCTCGATATGACCTATACCGGACTGCTTGTCCATGGACGCGACCCTTTTCCGGATGATAAACGGAAACCTTTTGTAAAGGATGTTGAGCAGCATGCGGAAACGGGGATACCGGTCCAGCACTTGACTGGCTGGGCGGAATTTTATGGACGACGATTTACGGTCAACGCTGATGTCCTAGTGCCAAGACCGGAGACAGAAGAGCTGGTTGAGGGAGTGCTGCAATTGCTTCACCAGACATCCCGCTCCAATCCTTTGAAAATCGTAGATCTTGGAACCGGGAGTGGGGCGATTGCCTGTACACTCGCTCTTGAAGCGGAAAATGTTGAGGTGCATGCAACAGACATCTCGGCAGAAGCCTTACAAGTGGCCGGTCAAAATGCGAAGAACCTTGGTGCGGAAGTCATCTTTCACCAAGGAGATTTCCTTTCACCGGTCGCCAGCCAGGAATTTGATATCATTGTTTCCAATCCGCCGTATATCTCCTATGTCGAACAGGAAGAGCTTTCCGAAACAGTCAGTCAATTCGATCCTCACCTGGCGTTATTTGCAGAGGACGAAGGTCTTGCTGCCTATCGGACAATCGCCAGACAGATAAAGCAATCAGCTTCCAGTCCTCAGCTGATCGTCTTCGAAATCGGCCATCAACAGGGGGAAGCAGTCAGAGCGATTATGGAAGAGGAGCTGCCTGTCTATCAAGTTGAAATACGTACTGATATCAATGGAAAGCCACGCATGATTTTCGCAATAGCAGAAAATTAATAGATTAAGAGTTTAAAAACAGATTATCCTGCCCATACTTGAAAACAAGAAGGGGGCAGGAACAATGAAAAAAGCACTTATATCGCTTATTATTATTACGATTTTTATAACAGCTTCACCGATAACAACAACAGGGGCAACAACTACTGGACCGGAATACCAGGTTATCCCGGATGAGGCGATTCGTCTTCGGATACTGGCTAACAGCAATGGAGAAGCCGATCAGGAATTGAAGCGGGAGATCCGCGACAAAGTCAATGAGGAAATTACCACCTGGGTTGAAAAGCTGACATCGATCGAAACAGCAAGGACACTGATCGAACGGCGAATTGGAGAGGTAGAGAAGATCGTTGCTGACACACTGGAAGATGCTGAAGTGGATCAGGCCTATCAGGTAAAATACGATGATCGGGTGGAATTCCCGACTAAGCTGTACGGTAATTTTATCTACCCGGCTGGCACGTATGAAGCTATTTTGATTACGCTGGGAGCAGGCAAAGGCGATAATTGGTGGTGCGTATTATTCCCGCCGCTATGTTTCCTCGATTTTGGCAACGGTACTTCCACAGCGTCCGCTGCAGACACAGGTCAGGAAACAAGCGTGCAGCCAGGAACACAGGAAGTAGAAGTAGAATTTTTCCTCGTAAAAGTCTGGAATCAGATTAAATCTCTATTTTCTTAGCATAATTCGCACACTCCTTTTCATAGATTAGTGATAGAAAAGGAGTGTGTTTTTGTTATGGAAATTATTAAGCTGGAAGAAAAACACTGGAAACTATTAAAAAATAAGTATAACCACCCGGCAAATGTTACCTGGAATCGTGACGAACTCCTTTCGGATGGATTCTTGATCCAGGAAGGCCAGATGCTGCTTGGCAGCTATTTGCTGAAACCAATGGGACAATCGACGGTGCAGTTGAAACAGCTGACCTTATTCAGCGAGGCGACACCAGAGTTATTACTGGTGATTTTTCAAGCCATCATTGCAGACATTAACCAATCAGAATATGAGTCAGTTGTCGTAAACAGTCACTCACAACAGCTGGACACATTGTTGAGGCATTTCGATTTCAAGCCCTCAGGTTCTGAGCAGTTACCAACAGGTGCTAACTTATCCACAGAGAATTCCTGGATTTATGTATCCAATTGAGAAAATTTATGCACGTCTGTGGGTAAATTGTGTGGATAAGTGGAGTGACCTGTGTAAAACTTACACAAAACATGGAATTACAGGCTTTTGTAATTATGGTGGTGTATACAAAATGTGAATAACTTGTGATTAACTCCTTTACTTGCTTCCTGAGAGCTCCCGTCGCATAATAGCAATAGACGATTTGTGAAGGAGCATAAAGAATGATGCCTGCAGAAACAAAAGTGTGGAAAATAGATCCGATGCGTATAGAGGCGCACCAAAACGATATAAATCGAGCAGCTGAACTACTGAAACAACAGGAGGTAGTAGCCTTTCCGACAGAAACCGTGTATGGACTGGGCGCTGATGCAACCAGTGAACAGGCGGTGCGACGTATATTTGAAGCCAAAGGACGGCCTTCGGACAACCCGCTTATTGTTCATGTGGCACAGCCTGAACAAGTGCACCAGCTGGTAACTGAAATTCCGGAGATGGCTAAAAAATTGATGAAAGCGTTCATGCCGGGGCCACTGACATTGGTCATGGAAAGCAGTGGCGCCGCTGCCCAAAATGTTACAGCCGGGTTATCAACAGTAGCCGTACGAATACCTGACCATCCTGTCGCCCTTTCGTTATTGGAAGCATGTAAAGTACCACTGGCGGCTCCAAGTGCCAACCGCTCAGGGCGGCCGAGCCCGACGACTGCCGATCATGTCTATCAGGATTTAAACGGAAGGATAGCGGGTTTGATTGATGGTGGTGCAACGGGGGTTGGTCTTGAGTCCACGGTAGTCGACTGTACCAGTGAAATCCCAATCATTCTGCGTCCCGGTGGCATTACTAGGCAGCAAATGGAAGCAGCTGTCGGCACGACTATGATGGACCCTGCTCTTGCTTCTCAACAGGAAGCTCCGAAATCCCCCGGAATGAAATACACCCATTATGCTCCAGAAGCACCACTATGGTTGATTGATGGAGACGACCAGTTTTTTAAGGATCAGCTTTATACCATTGAACAGGACGGCAGCCGTGTCGGGATTATCGCCAGCAATGAATTGGCCGGGCAGCTGCCAGATCAGCGTGTTCTTGCTTGCGGCTCCCGGGAAAATTTGAAAGAAGTTGCCGTACATCTATATAGCGCGCTCCGCGAATTCAAAAAAGCGGATGTCGATGTCATTCTTTGCGAAGCTTTTCCGGAAAAAGATTATGGTGAAGCAATTATGAACCGCCTGCAAAAAGCGGCTGTTAAGAAAATTAACCAATTTTGATAAAAGCATATCGAAGCACCTCCCCGCATATAGTGAGATAGCATGTCCGGGGAGGTTTTTCTATGGAAACCGTTTGGTTAGGGGAGTTCACATCCTTATTTATACTCGCATTCGCACTCGGATTGGATGCGTTTTCGGTGTCGTTGGGCATGGGAATGCAGCGGATGCGATTGAAACGAATATTTTTCTTAGGTATGTTAGTGGGTATTTTCCACATCCTCATGCCATTTATCGGAATAATTATCGGCAAGCTTGTGTCTGCGCCGTTGAATGATATGACCATGCTGGTTGGAGGACTGTTGTTGATGGGGATTGGCGCTCACATGTTTTTTTCTTCCTTCCGGGATGATAAAAAGCCTCAGTCGCCTATCGGGATCGGTGTCGTCCTATTCGCTTTCAGTGTCAGTCTCGACAGTTTTTCCGCCGGTCTGAGCCTAGGCATCTCCGGTGTCGGGGTTCTGATGGCAGTATTGATGTTTGGAGTAATGAGCATGATTCTTACATGGACAGGCTTCCTGCTAGGGCGGAAAGCGAAAGGCTTTCTTGGTGTATATAGTGAATTGCTTGGCGGCAGCATATTGTGTGCCATCGGTCTCAACATGCTGTTCTAATGTTTCAACCTTTCTCCTATGGTAAAATAGAAGGATAGAAACAGGGATACTAGGAGGAGTTCAGGACATGAATATACTGTTCGTCTGCACCGGAAATACATGCCGCAGCCCGATGGCAGAAGCATTACTCAAAAATAGAACCGGCAATGTAACCGTTCAATCCGCAGGTATTTTTGCCGGAAATGGAATGCCCATTTCTGATGGAGCGAAACAAGTGCTGAATAAACAAGGAATCGACTTCGAACATCAATCCCAGCCTGTAACACCAGAGCTGCTGGAATGGGCGGACCTCGTTTTGACGATGAGCGAACAGCATAAACAATCACTCGCCATGCAATACGATCAGTGGCAGGATAAATATTTTACTCTGAAAGAATATGCAGCCAAGGATAAGTCTTCCGATTGGGAAGATCTGAAACAGGCTTATACGGAAATTGAAGAGAAACGGATCCAGTTTATCAACAAACACCGGAATGACTATGATGAAGAAACAATGCAGGAAAAACTATATGAAGCATTAAAAGATGATTTGGAAGAAATCCGTAAGATGGAAAGTAACCTCCCGAGTTTTGATATCAGTGACCCATTTGGGGGAAATGAAACAATCTATCACGAAACGATGAAAGAGATAGAGAAGAATGTCGTTCTGCTTTTAGAAGTACTGGAGAAGAACCAGAATGACGATAAATAAGTAATTTTTCACCGCTTCCATTTGATCGTCTGACACGTTACAATACTGTTAGTAGATGAAGGAGTGGTGTCAGCATGAAAATTATCCTTGCCTCCGACCATGGAGGAACAAACTTACGAAAACAAGCAGCAGCGGTACTGGAAGAGTTGGGCATTCAATATGAAGATATCGGATGCGACTGTGAAGGTTCTGTCGACTATCCCGATTACGCTTTGCCGGCGGCAGAGCGTGTCGCAAGTGGCGAATTCGATAAAGGGATCCTGATTTGTGGTACAGGCATTGGTATGACCATTTCTGCCAATAAAGTGAAAGGCATCCGTGCTGCCCTTGTCCATGACTTGTTCAGCGCCAAAGCAACACGGGAGCACAATGACTCCAATGTCCTGTGCATGGGCGAGCGTGTCATCGGACCGGGCCTTGCCGAAGAAATCGTCCGTACCTGGGTGTCGACTGACTATGAAGGTGGTCGTCATGCCAACCGCGTAGGAAAGATTGCCGAATACGAAAATAAATAATAGAATAGAAAATAGAGTGTTGGAGAAGCCTTAGGGATACGCTTCTCCTTTTCCGCTTTAAGAAAATTTAACATTTTAAAGGGGTAAAGTCGGTTTTCCCAAAAATTAATTGGCGATAAGCACAAAGTTATTCTACATTGGCCATGGCGATAGAGGATAAATCTATGGTTTCCTTTTGGAAATGGATCCCGGTCAATGCTAAAATATAACAAAGCTTTATATTATATCCTCATGGAGGTGTTCCTGCATCATGAGTAAGGAATCCATCCGGCAAGATGTCCAGAAGCTTGTAGAGGAACTGTCCGCCAGTAATTATTTGAAAGCTGGGGAACAATTCGTCATTGGCTGCTCGACCAGCGAAATCGCCGGCGAGCGGATCGGCACTTCCGGGAGTGAAGAAATTGCTGCTGTGTTGTTTGAAGAACTTCAGGGATTGAAAGAGAACGAAGGAGTCGAGCTCGTCTTCCAATGTTGTGAACATTTGAATCGAGCCCTTGTGATGGAACGAACGACGATGGAAAAACGAGGGTACGAGCAAGTATCGGCTATCCCGGTCCCAAAAGCGGGAGGAGCGATGGCTGCTTACGCCTATAACCATATGGAAGACCCAGTCGTTGTCGAGGAAATCAAAGCTGAGTCCGGTATCGACATCGGTGATACGATGATCGGTATGCATTTAAAGCGTGTGGCCGTCCCGCTTCGGTTTAACCAGAAGACGATCGGGAAAGCTCACCTGACAGCTGCCCGGACGAGACCCCGTCTGATTGGCGGCGAACGTGCGGTTTATAAGAAACCTCAAGTGGAAGCAGATTGTGATTAAATCAAATTTGATGGAAATAGAGAGGGGAACTGAACATGCAACAAGTCAAACAAAGGGATTTAGAAGTATTCGAGGCAATGGAAGCGGAAAAGAAACGCCAGCAGGAAAAAATCGAACTGATCGCATCGGAGAACTTCGTTTCTGAAGCAGTCATGGAAGCGATGGGATCAGTACTGACCAATAAATATGCGGAAGGCTATCCTGGCCGCCGCTATTATGGTGGCTGTGAACATGTAGATGTTGTCGAAAATCTTGCCCGTGACCGCGCGAAAAAATTGTTTGGAGCTGACCATGTCAATGTGCAGGCACATTCCGGTGCGCAGGCGAACATGGCAGTCTATTTCACTGTCCTTGAACCTGGCGATACTGTACTTGGTATGAACCTGAATCATGGTGGTCACTTGACGCACGGAAGCTCTGTCAACTTCAGTGGTAAGCTTTACAATTTCGAAGATTATGGTGTTGATAAAGAGACAGAACAAATCGATTATGATGCTGTTCTGGAACGCGCGAAGGAATTGAAGCCGAAAATGATCGTTGCTGGCGCCAGTGCGTATTCCCGCAAGATTGATTTTGCTAAATTCCGTGAGATTGCTGATGAGGTAGATGCCTATTTACTTGTTGATATGGCTCATATCGCTGGTTTAGTGGCTACCGGTCACCATCCGAACCCTGTTCCTCATGCTCATTTTGTTACCACAACCACGCATAAGACATTGCGCGGACCTCGTGGCGGTATGATTCTTTGCAAAGAAGAATTCGCTAAGAAAATTGATAAGTCCGTTTTCCCAGGTATGCAGGGTGGTCCATTGATGCATGTTATTGCTGCGAAAGCTGTTTCCTTCTATGAAGCACTGCAGGAAGATTTCAAAGCTTACTCGGAACAGGTGGTTAAAAATGCCAAGCGCCTTGGCGAGTCGTTACAAAAGCATGGGATCCGCATCGTATCTGGTGGCACGGATAACCACTTGCTTCTATTAGATGTTCGCCCGTTGAACCTGACGGGTAAAGTAGCGGAAAAAGCACTGGATGATATTGGTGTTACAACCAATAAAAATACCATTCCATTCGATCCGGAAAGTCCGTTTGTAACTAGTGGTGTCCGTATTGGTACAGCCGCTGTCACTTCCCGTGGCTTTGGTGAAAAGGAAATGGACGAAATCGCAGAAATCATCGCTTTCACATTGAAAAACCATGAAGATGAAGCGAAGCTGAAAGAAGCAGAAGACCGCGTGCTTCGTTTGACGAATCAATTCCCGCTTTATCAATAACGTAGAACCAAGTCCCGCTCCGTTTATCGGCAGCGGGACTTTCTTATGATGTTTCCGTTACGGTTGAGCGCCCCTGGAGGTCCGGGAAATCACTCGCTTTCCATGGGCGTACGGTGAGCTTCCTCGGGCTAAAGCCCTGCGGGATCTCACCATGTACTATACTCCCATCGGAGTCTCGGCGGCTCCCCCGCAGGAAAGCGAACCGTTTCCCAGTCACCCTTTCTCTTGACTAGGCAACGGATCCAAAAAATCTCAAAATCAAGTCTTCGACTTTCCATTCGTTGTGTTGAATAAGGGGATATTTTCCTTTGTGATGTGCCTTGCAGGAATGCATATTATTATGTACAATTTGAAGGATGCAAAATTTAAGGGATTATGGAAAATTACTATTTAATAAGGAGTGGATCGGCAATGGGAAAAGTGTACGTATTGGATCACCCGTTAATCCAGCATAAGTTGACATACATACGGAAAAAGAGCACAGGTACGAAAGATTTCCGTGAATTGGTAGATGAAGTGGCTGCCTTGATGGCTTTTGAAATTACACGTGACCTGCCTCTTGAAGAAGTGGAAATCGATACACCAGTCGTGGACGGAGCGAAGGCGAAAGCATTGAGCGGAAAGAAAATCGGACTCGTACCGATTTTACGTGCAGGGCTTGGCATGGTGGACGGAATGCTCCAGCTTATTCCGGCTGCTAAAGTAGGACACGTCGGGTTGTACCGGGATCCAGAAACACTCCAGCCTGTTGAATACTATGTGAAACTCCCAAGCGATATTGAAGAGCGTGAACTGATCGTTCTCGACCCGATGCTCGCAACAGGTGGTTCTGCGAATGCGGCTATCGAGTCCTTGAAGAAACGCGGCGCACGCCAGATTCGCCTGATGTGTATCGTTGCTGCTCCTGAAGGTGTCGAAGCTGTACAGAAAGAGCACCCGGATGTAGATATCTATCTCGCTGCTCTTGACGAAAAGTTGAACGAAAAAGGCTATATCGTCCCAGGTCTTGGCGATGCCGGCGACCGTTTGTTCGGAACGAAATAAATTTTATATTCACTCAGAGCCTTGCCGCCCCTACTAGGGAGGCAGGGCTTTTTTTATACGGTGAAAGGCCTGTGCAGCCAATAAGCCACCTGCCAATTTTACTTATTTATAACCTCTCGCAAGTATAGCCCGCTTGTTTTTTCAAATAATAGAAGCAACGAAAGGGGCTTGACGACATTGCGATTTCTGTACCTGATACTATTTTGTGTAACATTTATCATACTACTCGGATTTGAACAACCAGAGGATAAAGAGGAAGTCACGAGAATCATTGAGGTCGATGGTGATCCTCATTTTGTCAAAAGAGATATAGAGCGAATGCTCCCTCGTTTGGAAGTGATGGCAGTATATGACACCGTTTTTAATGGCATAGCAGTAAAAGGAAAGCCTGCTCACCTGTCCAAACTGAGCAAAATAGAAGCGATTGTCAACCAGCATCCGGTTCAGACCTATCGAACGATGGATGAGAATCTAAACGAATCGGTGCCATTTTTGCTGCAGGAAAACCGTGAAAAACGAACTGTTCCTTTTACAGGAAAAGGGGTGAAGGTTGGGGTCATTGATACTGGTCTTGATTATACCCACCCTGACCTTGCTGCCAATTACAAAGGCGGCTTTGACGTATTTGATTTCGATGACGATCCGATGGAAAGTACAGAAGAAAGCCCGACCATTCACGGCACACATGTTGCCGGGGTAATTGGGGCTAATGGTAAGATGAAAGGAATCGCACCGGATGCGGAGTTATACGGATATCGAGCGCTTGGTCCAGGAGGGTTCGGAACTTCAGTCCATGTCATTGCTGCCATGGAGGAAGCAGTTAAAGATAACATGGACATCATCAACCTCTCGCTCGGAAATGATGTCAACGGACCAGACTGGCCGACAAGTGTTGCAGTGGATAAAGCGGTTGAACTTGGAACAACTGTTGTCGTAGCAGCCGGCAATACAGGACCGGATGATTGGACAGTCGGCTCACCAGCTACAGCTACTAAGGCTATTACGGTTGGGGCATCGACTCCGCCTTTGAAGATACCCGTATTGATCGATCGTTTTGCAAAAAAAGAGATTCCACTTATCCCGATGATGGGATCGACCGATTGGAAGCTGGACAAACGTTATCAACTGGTATACGGCGGGCTGGGTGATAAGCCAATCGAAAATGCCCAGGGTAAAATTGTCGTTATGAAACGTGGAAAAGTCCCATTCACGGAAAAAGCTGAGTTAGCTGAGAAAAACGGAGCAATTGCATTGATTGTATATAATAATGAAGCGGGAGAGTTTCAGGGAACGATTGATGATGGCTCGATTAACATACCTGTAGTAGCTGTGTCTGAAGAAGATGGTGAATGGCTGAAGCAGCAGAGTGACTCCCCAAAAGCAGGTTGGGTGGACACAGAGTATGTGGATATCGTCGATTCATTGGCACCATTCAGCTCCCGGGGTCCTGTTACGGCCAATTGGGCGATTAAACCGGATATTCTGGCTCCTGGAGTAGCTATCAACAGCACAATTCCCGGCGGCTATCAGGAGCTTCAGGGTACAAGTATGGCCGCGCCTCATATTGCCGGAGTGGCAGCTTTAATCAAAGAAGCACATCCGGAATGGCAGCCGGAAGATATTAAAACAGCTTTACTATCGACCGCCACGCCCTTAAAAAACAAAAAAGGGCATCTGCTTGCTCCCACGGAACAGGGGATGGGGAAGGTGAATGTTCCATCGGCGGTAGAGCCGAAACTGCAAATTGAACCTGCCCAATTGAACTTCGGTCGCTTCAACAGCAGCTTTCCAAAAAAGAAAATAAAGGTCCAAATTAAGAACACCAGCAAAAGTTCACAAAAAGTTCATTTTTCACTTCCGAAGAAAAAACATGGCTTAATTTGGGATCTTCCAAAAGCTTTTACACTGGCGCCTGAGCAGTCGAAAAGCATCGAAATCGGACTGAATGTGACGCCTGCTTTCCTTGATAAAGGCCTCCATCAGGGCTGGATCCGCATGGCTGTCCCTGATCAAACGTTTGATCTACCTTATTTATTCATGATGGAAACGAGTGATTACCCGCGCGCCATGGGCTTTGAAATAGCAGTTTCAGACTTTGATTCTTCCACTTATGACTACCAATTTTACTTGCCTGAAGACGCCGACAACGTGAAGGTGGACCTGTATAACCCTGATACGCTTATGCATGAACGGACGCTGTTCGAGCTGTCAGATCAGCAGCAAGGAGTCGTAGAAGGGGAGCTTTCCAGCCAGGAAATCGGGAAAGATGGGCGCTATATCGCTGTCATCACAGTTGAAAACGAAAATAAACATTATAGCTACGGCGTTCCTGTCGAAATCAATAATTTCCATTAAAAAAGGGCTTTACAGGTCCTTTTTTTTATGGTGTCTCTTTTCAAATTTCAAAAATCTTATATAATGTTAAAAGGGCATTTTTCAGGAAGAGGATTTCCTGTTGAAAATTGTCAATTCTTATGTATTTTTGCTCACAAACACATTGACATCCCAAAACCCCTATTGTATGCTTACTTAGTGTGGAATGATAAGGTTTTCATAACTGTATTCTACTGTGTTTTCCATCCACTAATAATGATGGGAGCGTTGGGTTTGAAGGTACCGAAAAATCCATTACGAGCGATGGCGCTGACGAGTGCAATCGTATCGCAGTTGGCTGGCGGACCACTTGCTGGAGCATTCCTCGGGAAGTGGCTCGACGAACAGTTTGCTGTTCAACCACTCTTTCTGATCCTCGGTATATTTTTAGGGGTAGGAGCAGGTACATACGGAACGATTCATTTAGTACGAGAATATACGGGAGACGAATAGCATGGAAGCGTATCAGCAAATGATCACCCGTCAACGGAAATGGATGTTCTATCTTCTGGCATTATTTGTACTGGGTTGGGGATTGACCCCTTATACCAGTATATTCCTCGGACTTCTTCTTGGAGGTTCACTCAGTTTTTACAATCTCTGGTTGATGCAGCGGAAAGTGGACAAGTTTGGCGAAGCTACCGCCCAGCTTAAATCAGTGAAGGGGATTGGCTCTTTTTCGCGATTAATGGCTGGGGCACTGGCTGTATTGATCGCTCTTCAGTTTGAAGAATATTTCCATTTGCATGCAGTTGTATTGGGTTTAATGACAGCCTACGTTGTCATTATGATAGATTTTTTATTTTTTAGAACCAGAGACTAGCATTAGAAGAGAGGTGAACAGGTTGGATCACGGAGCACCGATTTGGAATGATGCTTTTGGGATTTCGTGGCTGGATTTTAACTTATCCAACGTGTTGATGATGTTTATTGCATCGTTGATTGTTTTCATCATCGGTGTAGCAGCAACACGCAATATGCAGCGAAAGCCCACGGGGTATCAGAACTTCATTGAGTGGTTGATTGACTTCGTCAAAGGTATTATTGGCTCGAACATGGATTGGCGTACCGGTAAACGGTTTTTGCCGCTTGGACTGACGCTTTTCACCTACATATTTGTAGCGAACATGCTCGGGGTCATTTTGATGGTAGTCGTCGGAAATGATTTATGGTGGAAATCACCGACATCAGATGCCGGCATTACCTTGACTTTAGCGACGATGGTTGTCGTATTGAGCCATTATTATGGTATTAAACTGAATGGAGTGAAAGAGTACGGAAAGCAATTTGTCCGTCCATTGCCATTTTTACTTCCATTTAAAATCATTGAAGAGTTTGCCAACACGTTGACTCTCGGTTTGCGACTTTACGGTAACATTTTTGCAGGTGAGGTACTGTTAACGATGTTAGCAGCCACTGCAGTTTCCGGCTTCGGAGGATTCTTCGGAGCAGCTATCCCGATGCTTGCATGGCAAGGTTTCAGTACATTCATCGGGTTTATCCAGGCATTTATTTTCACCATGTTGACAATGGTCTATCTATCTCACAAGGTTAGCACCGACCATTAATATAAGTTTTAAAAAATAATTTTTTTCACAAATAAGAGGAGGATTTTCATTATGGGTCTATTAGCAGCTGCAATTGCAGTAGGTTTGGCGGCACTTGGTGCTGGTATTGGTAACGGTTTGATTGTTAGTCGTACAGTTGAAGGGATTGCGCGTCAGCCAGAATTACGCGGCGGTCTTCAAACTACAATGTTTATCGGGGTAGCGTTGGTAGAGGCGATTCCAATCATCGCGGTTGTTATCGCGTTTATCGTAATGGGTGGATAATATAGCAGTTTCAGTGATGGCGAAGGGCATCTAAGCAGGTCTTCGCCATTGCTTTGTACTTTGTAACGGATTGATAGGGAATTTGTACATGTTCAAATTAAGAGAATTCGACTGATGACACCTTGTCATAGCCGGGTTTTTCTCATGTAGAGCCTATTACGGTAACGTTGTGGAAAGGAGTGGACACTGTGCAAGCATATACTGGTTGGTTGATGGTCGGCGCTGAAGGCGGCCTCATGGTAGGAGATATGTTGGCTCAATTGTTCTTCTTCCTTGTTCTTTTGGCACTCCTTGCTAAATTCGCCTGGGGACCGCTCATGAACATCATGAAAGAACGTGAAGAACATATCGCCAATGAAATAGATACAGCTGAAAAAAGTCGGGAAGAAGCCGCACGCATGCAGCGTGAAGCTTCCGAAGAGTTGAAAAAGACAAGACAAGAAGCGCAAGCGATTATTGATGAAGCCAAGAAAACTGCTGGACAGCAGGAGCGTGCGATCATGGAATCAGCACGTACCGAAGCAGAGCGCCTGAAACTTTCTGCTCGCCAGGAAATTGAGCAGGAAAAAGAAAAAGCCGTTCAGACTTTGAAAGACCAGGTGGCATCCTTATCTGTACTGGTTGCCAGCAAAGTCATCGAAAAAGAATTGTCTGAGCAGGACCAGCAGCAATTGATCAATGACTACATTAAAGAAGTAGGAGAAGAGCGATGAGTGAATCTGTGGTATCAAGACGCTATGCCAATGCTCTTTTTCAACTCGGTAAAGAAAGAAACAAGCTGGAACAATTCGAAGAAGAACTGCGCAACATCCGCGCGGTCTGGGTTACGAATAAAGAACTGCTGACATTCCTGAAGCATCCACGCGTCTCCATCGATAAGAAAAAGCAAACCATTGCGACCGGCTTTGCAGGTTATTCCTCCGAAGTGTTGAATACGCTGATGTTATTGCTGGATCGACACCGTGAGGACATTATTCCTGATCTGATCGATCATTTTATCGAAAAGGTGAATGATGCAAAAGGAATTGCGGAAGCAAAAGTATATTCTGTTCGAGAACTGTCCGAAGATGAAAAGCTCCAGATTTCAAATGTTTTTGCCAAGAAGATTGGAAAGAACACCCTGAAAATTACGAACATCATCGATCGTTCTATCCTCGGCGGTATCAAAATCCGCATTGGAAACCGTATCTATGATGGTTCTATCAGTGGAAAACTCGAGCGCATCGAACGGAAATTGGTATCTGGAAACAATAGATGATAGGGGTGAAATGGCATGAGCATCAAAGCTGAAGAAATCAGTTCACTGATAAAACAGCAAATTGAGAACTATGAATCTGATATTGAAGTCAACGATGTAGGTACGGTCATCGAAGTCGGTGATGGTATCGCGCGTGCTCATGGACTTGACAACGTCATGTCCGGTGAGTTGGTTGAATTTTCGAATGGTGTGATGGGCCTTGCCCAGAACCTGGAAGAAAACAACGTCGGTCTTGTCATTTTGGGACCATTCACAGATATTAAAGAGGGCGACGAAGTTCGTCGTACCGGCCGCATCATGCAAGTACCTGTAGGGGAAGAATTGCTGGGCCGTGTTGTAAACCCGCTCGGTCAGCCGGTAGACGGCAGAGGAGCGATTGAAACATCAAAAACACGTCCGATTGAATCACCTGCACCAGGTGTTATGGATCGTAAATCGGTCGATGAACCGCTTCAAACTGGTATTAAAGCGATTGACGCACTGGTACCGATTGGTCGTGGACAGCGTGAGTTGATCATCGGAGACCGTCAGACTGGTAAGACCACAGTTGCCATCGATACAATTTTGAACCAGGCTGACCAGGACATGATTTGTATCTATGTCGCTATCGGTCAGAAAGAATCTACCGTTCGTGGAACAGTAGAAACCTTACGCCGCCATGGTGCCTTGGATTACACGATCGTTGTAACGGCAAGTGCCTCCCAGCCGGCTCCACTTCTATACTTAGCACCATATGCAGGGGTGTCCATGGGTGAAGAATTCATGCATAACGGCAAGCACGTATTGGTGGTCTATGATGACCTTTCCAAACAGGCTGCTGCCTATCGTGAACTTTCCCTATTGCTACGCCGCCCGCCAGGTCGTGAAGCATTCCCGGGTGATGTATTCTACCTTCACTCCCGTCTGTTAGAACGTGCAGCGAAACTTAGTGATGCAAAAGGTGGAGGCTCCTTGACAGCCCTTCCTTTCGTAGAAACACAAGCCGGGGACATTTCCGCTTATATCCCGACCAACGTAATTTCCATCACAGATGGACAGATCTTCTTGCAGTCTGATTTGTTCTTCTCCGGTGTACGTCCGGCGATTAACGCAGGTCTTTCTGTATCTCGTGTTGGTGGTTCTGCCCAAATCAAAGCGATGAAGAAGGTTGCAGGTACACTGCGTCTTGACCTGGCATCCTACCGTGAACTGGAAGCATTCGCACAGTTCGGTTCTGACCTGGATAAAGCTACCCAGGCTAAGCTGAACCGTGGTGCCCGTACGGTAGAAGTATTGAAGCAGGGTCTTCATAAGCCGCTCGCTGTAGAGAAGCAGGTTATGATCATCTTCGCATTGATCAAAGGGTTCTTAGATGATATCCCGGTTGAGGACATTACACGTTTTGAAGAAGAATTCCACAACTGGACAGAAAGCAACCGCAAAGAACTTCTTAAGCAAATCCGTGAAACCGGAAAGCTTGCAGATGAAGAAGATATGAAAGAAGCGGTCGAAGCGTTCAAAAAGACGTTCGTCGTTTCTGAATAATTGGAACGCAACCTTTGTTAGAAAGGGTGGTGAAATAGCGTGGCATCCCTTAGAGATATTAAAGGCCGGATAGACTCCACGAAAAAAACGAAGCAAATTACGAAGGCGATGGAAATGGTTTCTGCTGCGAAATTGAATCGTGCAGAAGAAAATGCCAAAGCATTCGTACCATATAGCGAAAAGATCCAGGAAGTCGTGGCAAGTATCGCCACTGGCGGCGGTGACGCTGACCATCCGATGCTTAAGTCACGCGACGTAAAACGTACTGGATACGTTGTTATCACTTCCGACCGCGGCCTTGCAGGAGCCTATAACAGCAGTGTTCTTCGTGCTGTTTATCAAACGATCCAAAAGCGCCACGTTTCGGCTGATGAATATACACTTATCACCATCGGGAAAATGGGTCGTGACTTTTTCCGTAAGCGAAACATGCCGATCGATAAAGAGATTGTTGCTATTGCAGATCAGCCTGACTTCGCCGATATCAAAGATATCGCTTCGGAAACGGTGCAGCTATTTACCGATGAAGTGATCGATGAGCTTTATCTTTATTACAACCACTACGTCAGTGCTATTACTCAGGAAGTGACTGAGAAAAAGCTTCTGCCGTTGACAGATTTGAGCGAAGGGGTCAAAGCAACGACAAGCTCCTATGAATATGAGCCGAACCAGGAAGAAATTCTGGAAGTATTGCTGCCTCAATATGCTGAAAGCTTGATATATGGCGCTTTGCTCGACGGTAAAGCCAGTGAACATGCAGCCCGTATGACTGCTATGAAGAGTGCTACAGATAATGCCGATGATCTTATCGGTGACCTGTCACTTAAATACAACCGGGCCCGTCAAGCAGCCATCACCCAGGAAATCACCGAAATTGTCGGTGGAGCAGCTGCTCTCGAGTAGTAAGCTTCCTGGACTTCGAATAGTTAGTTAGGAGGGAAATCGATGAGTAAAGGACGCGTAATCCAAGTCATGGGACCGGTTGTCGATGTTTCTTTCGAAGACGGACAACTCCCTGATATCAATAACGCTTTGCACGTGTATTCACCCGCGCAAAACGAATATGAAGTAAACGTCGACCTTACATTGGAAGTTGCCCTTCATTTAGGGGACAACGCAGTCCGTACCGTTGCTATGGCATCTACTGAAGGTGTGCAGCGCGGAATGGAAGTCAATGATAAAGGCGGCCCGATTTCTGTGCCGGTCGGTGAAGTAACACTTGGACGTGTATTCAACGTGTTAGGTGAAAATATCGACCTTGATGAGCCATTAGGAGCGGACGTTCGCCGCGATCCAATCCACCGCCAGGCTCCAAAATTCGAAAACCTGGCAACAGAAACGGAAATCCTGGAAACAGGAATCAAAGTCGTAGACTTGCTGGCACCTTACGTTAAAGGTGGTAAGATCGGTTTATTTGGTGGTGCAGGTGTAGGTAAAACTGTACTAATCCAGGAATTGATCAACAACATCGCCCAGGAGCACGGTGGTATTTCCGTATTCGCCGGTGTTGGTGAGCGTACCCGTGAAGGAAATGACCTGTACTTTGAAATGAAGGACTCCGGAGTTATTTCCCGTACAGCGATGGTATTCGGTCAGATGAACGAGCCGCCTGGAGCACGTATGCGTGTGGCGCTGACAGGTCTTACTATGGCTGAATACTTCCGTGATGAACAAGGGCAGGACGTATTGTTCTTCATCGATAATATTTTCCGTTTCACCCAGGGTGGTCTGGAAGTATCCGCGTTGCTTGGCCGTATGCCATCTGCCGTTGGTTACCAGCCGACACTTGCGACGGAAATGGGTCAATTGCAGGAACGTATTACATCCACAGATAAAGGTTCCGTAACATCCATTCAGGCGATCTATGTCCCTGCCGATGACTACACAGACCCGGCACCAGCAACGACATTCGCCCACTTGGATGCAACTACTAACCTGGAACGTAAACTTTCCGAGCAAGGTATTTACCCTGCGGTGGATCCACTTGCATCTACCTCCCGTGCCCTTGACCCTGAAATTGTTGGTCAGGAGCACTATGAGGTAGCTCGAGAAGTGCAGCGTACCCTGCAGCGTTACAAGGAACTTCAGGATATTATTGCGATACTTGGTATGGATGAACTATCGGATGAAGACAAGCAAACAGTTTCTCGTGCTCGTCGTATCCAGTTCTTCCTTTCTCAGAACTTCCACGTTGCCGAACAGTTCACAGGCCAAAAAGGTTCTTATGTACCTGTTCAGGAAACGGTCAAAGGCTTCAGAGAAATCCTCGATGGCAAATATGATGACCTTCCAGAGGATGCTTTCCGCCTAGTCGGACGTATCGAAGATGTCGTTGAAAAAGCGAAACAGATGCAATAAGAATTTTCTTACCTGAAGGAAGGGCAGGCAAAAGGGTGCGGATGCCTCTTTGCCAGCCCATCCCTATAGGTCGAGTTAGCCCAAGGAGGGGTAATCATGAAGACACTAACGGTGAGTGTTGTCACTCCTGATGGCCCGGTTTTGGAAGATGCATTTGAAATGGTGAGCTGTAAGGCGGAAAGCGGTGAACTCGGGGTGCTTCCTGGGCATATCCCAATGGTCGCTCCTTTGACGATCAGTGCCGTCCGTCTGAAAAAAGAAGGCAGCTCCGAGCGTATCGCTGTCAACGGCGGATTTTTAGAGGTTCGTCCGGACAAAGTGACGATTCTGGCACAATCGGCAGAAATGCCTTCTGAGATTGATGTAGAACGTGCACGGAAGGCGAAGGAGCGTGCTGAGCGCCGTCTGCAAACGAAGCAGGAAGATGTTGATTTCAAACGGGCTGAAATGGCACTAAAACGTGCGATCAACCGTTTAGATGTATATCAAAATAATTAATAACAAAAAGCTGCTTTCCATTTGGAAAGCAGTTTTTTTGTAGTCTAAGAAATCTTTAATATAAATCGATTTGAAAACTACTTATCTTTTTTGTGACAATCCAGCAAATTTAATAGAATTTCTAATTTCGGTAAAAGCAACTGGCTCCCCAACTGTAGCATATACAGGTGAGGAGCCAGATATATTTTGGGAGAGCAGCAGGATTTCTTTGTTTTATAACAAAAGAATAATTCATGATTCAGCAGGACAACTCATAAAACTTAAACAAACATTATAATTGAAAAAACCTTTGCCGGCAACCACGTTTGTCATCGCACGAAAACTGTATTTGATTTAAAGTAAAGATGGGAAGAAAACGAAAGATAGTAAATTCTGGATATATATCACTCGGGTCATATCGACACTATATACAGGATTTGCTATAATGATAGCGATTACAAAATTGCTAATCTTCTAAAATTTTTATTTAGAAGGGGGAGGGGAAATGGCGGATCTTTTTACATATCAGAACAGTTATTTAGTGGTAGCTATCTTTTTGGCGCTTGGTATTTTGCTTCCGATTGTGGCTTTATCACTTGGGAGGCTGCTCCGTCCAAATAAACCGACGGAACAGAAACGGACGACGTATGAAAGTGGGATTGACCCTTTCCAGGATGCACGTGTCCAGTTCAACGCCCGCTATTATATCTTCGCTTTGATGTTCGTCATATTTGATGTGGAGACCATTTTCTTGTACCCGTGGGCCGTTGCCTATGAAGAACTGGGCGTCTTCGCATTGATTGAAATGCTTATTTTTGTCGTCATGCTTTTGATTGGCCTCATCTATGCTTGGAAAAAGAAGGTGCTACGATGGATTTAAATTTAGAAAATGTTTCCCCTCAAGAAAAAGCAGAAATGGAACGAAATGTCTTTTTGACGACATTAGAACAAGTCAAAGCCTGGGCAAGGAGCAATTCGTTATGGCCGATGACTTTCGGTCTTGCCTGCTGTGCGATTGAAATGATGGGGGTCGGATCCTCACATTATGACCTGGATCGTTTTGGATCCTTTTTCCGAACATCTCCACGTCATTCGGATGTCATGATAGTATCGGGCACCGTTACGAAAAAAATGGCGCCGGTATTACGCCGTTTGTACGATCAGATGCCGGAACCCAAATATGTGATTGCCATGGGATCCTGTGCAACAGCAGGAGGCCCTTATATAAAATCCTATGCAGTTGTGAAAGGAGTCGACCAAATCGTCCCAGTTGATGTATATATCCCGGGATGTCCTCCAAACCCAGCTGCGCTTATTTATGGAATCAACAAATTACAGGAGAAAATCCGCTATGAAGCCAAAACCGGAAAGCGGGTGACCAGTCGATGAGTGATGAAAAAGACTTGGAAAAGCAGAAAGCCGCCGCAGCGGCAAAAGCTAAGGCGGAGGCATTGAGGAAAAAGAAGGAGAAAGAAAAAGCGGCTGAGGGAGAAGAAGATGCCACAGTCAAAGATAAGGAAAAAGCATCCCAAACCTCTGATAAAGACAGTCAGGAAAAGCAAACCTCAGATACTGATGAAGACCTGGCAAAGAAAAAAGCAGCAGCCGCGGCTAAAGCAAAAGCTGCAGCCTTAGCCAAGCAGAAGCGAAAGCAGGAAGAAGCGGCTAATCCGGAAGAGAAGACATCCGAAAAGCCGGATGACCTAGCAAAAAAGAAAGCAGCGGCCGCAGCCAAAGCGAAAGCAGCTGCTTTAGCCAAACAGAAAAGAAATCAGGAAGAGTCATCGAAAACCGAAAGTGATTCAACCTCTGATAAAGATGATTCAGCTAAGAAGAAAGCGGCAGCAGCTGCTAAAGCAAATGCAGCTGCAGCAGCCAGGAAAAAACGTGAAGCATCTGACGGCGAGTCGGCCGAAGACGATGAAAAAGCAAAAGCAGTAGCAGCCGCTAAAGCAAAAGCTGCGGCAGCCAGAGCTAAGAAAAAAGCAGGGGCTGACAAAAAAGAGGAAACCGAAGAAGAGAAGCCGTCTCCGAACCAGCCTCTCCTTGATAAATATACGAAAGTCATTAAGGAGCATCTCGGGGAAGGTGTATTTGAGGATGCCTATATCAATCGCTTATCCAAACACGTACCGACATTGGTAGCAAAAAGAGATACCTATCATAAAATCGCGGAGTTTCTAAAATTCAATGAACAGCTTGGGTTCGATTATCTATCAGAACTGCATGGAACCGATTTTGAAACGCATATGGAAGTTTACTTACATCTCTTCTCGTTCCGAAACAAACAGTCGGTTGCCCTCAAAGTAAAAATTGACAGGGACCAGCCGGAAATCGAGTCGGTGACGGACCTGTGGAAGGGTGCGAATTGGCCGGAATGCGAGGCATACGATTTATTCGGAATCAAGTTCCTTAACCACCCGGATTTAAAGCGGATTCTGCTTGGAGAAGATTGGGTCGGCTATCCGATGAGAAAAGATTACGAGCCCCATGATGTGGAGGTGTAGGCAATGATCAGAACAGAAGAAATGATGCTTAATGTAGGCCCGCAGCACCCGAGCACCCATGGTGTGTTCCGTCTTGTCATCAAAGTCGATGGGGAGACCATCAAGGAAGCGACACCGGTCATCGGTTATCTTCACCGGGGGACAGAAAAGCTTGCGGAGGACTTACAATATACACAAATCATTCCATATACAGACCGGATGGATTACCTATCAGCAATGACAAATAACTATGTCATTTGCCACGCCGTTGAAACGATGATGGGTCTTGAACTTCCGGATCACGCCGAATATTTACGGGTGTTGGCAATGGAACTCGGCAGAGTAGCCAGTCATCTGGTCTGGTTCGGTACATATTTATTGGATATCGGGGCGGTAAGCCCTTTCCTTTATGCTTTCCGAGAACGGGAAGCGATCATTAACCTGTTGAATGAACTTTCCGGTGGCAGGCTGACATTCAATTATATGCGTGTCGGCGGGGTCAAATGGGACGCACCAGAAGGCTGGATTGATAAAGTACGCGATTTCGTTCCTTATATGAGAGAACAGCTGTCTGGCTATCATGACCTGGTGACAGGCAACGAAATCTTTTTAAACCGCGTGAAGGGGGTCGGGCGCTACACCCAGGAAGATGCCCTGCAATATTCGCTAAGCGGAGCAAACTTGAGATGTACCGGGGTCGATTGGGATCTCAGGAAGCACGAACCGTATTCCATCTATGATCGCTTCGACTTCGACGTCATCACACGAGATGGAGGAGATGCCTGGGCGCGCTACCAATGCCGGCTGGCAGAAATCGAAGAGTCCTTGAAAATAATTGAACAGGCTGTCGAGCAGATTCCGGATGATGGTAAGTTCATGGCAAAAGTACCACGGATTATAAAAGCCCCTAAAGGGGAGGCTTTTGTCAGAATTGAATCTCCTCGTGGAGAAATCGGCTGTTATATTGCCAGTGAAGGAAAAAAAGAGCCGTATCGTATTAAGTTCAGAAGGCCATCCTTTTATAACCTTCAAATTCTCCCTAAACTGCTCGAAGGGGAAAACATGGCCAACTTAATCACGATTCTCGGAGGGGTGGATATCGTCTTAGGGGAGGTGGATGGCTGATGACCTGGATCGATTCCGTTTTACAATCCCAGCCAGGCTGGGGGAACATGGCCATTTTCCTGTCACTAGGTGTTGCCATGCTGGGGATTGGACTTGGTTTCGTAACTTTTGCGATTCTGGCAGAACGAAAAGTAATGGGTTTCATGCAGCTTAGACACGGCCCAAACCGTGTCGGTGGACGCTTCGGTTTGCTCCAAAGTGTGGCTGACGTATTGAAACTGTTAATAAAAGAAGACACGATGCCTAAGCAAGCGGATAAACCGCTGTTCATTCTAGCACCGATGATTGCTTATGCTCCTGCCTTTTTAGTATTGGCAGTCATTCCATTTACACCGGCATTCAAGTTTTCAGATATCGGTGTCGGGTTGCTGTATTACATCGCGATTTCGGGTATATCCACGATCGGCATTGTAACGGCAGGATGGGCTTCTAATAATAAATATGCCCTGATGGGGGGCATGCGTGCCGCTGCCCAGATGATCTCCTATGAGATTCCGTTAGTGATGTCTGTAGTAGGGATCATCCTGTTTACAGGCAGCCTTAATCTTTACGACATCGTCGTTTATCAAGAGAATGTAGCGTTTGTCTTTTTACAGCCAGTTGCGTTCATCATTTTCCTGATCGCCGGGACAGCAGAACTCAATCGGACACCATTTGACCTTCCAGAAGCGGAGTCAGAGCTGGTAGCCGGCTACCATGTAGAATACTCCGGTTTTCGTTTCGCCTTCTTCATGCTGGCGGAATATGTCTATCTATTTGCACTTTCTGCGTTGATTACTGTGTTATTCCTTGGCGGGTGGAATGCACCAATTCCAGGGATAGGCCTGAACGACATCGGACTTGGAGCGGTGTGGTTCACCATGAAGTTCATCGTCGTTGTTTTCTTCTTCATGTGGCTGCGTGTGACTTTTCCACGACTGCGCGCAGACCAGTTGATGGAATTTGGCTGGAAAGTACTGCTTCCAATCGCATTAGCGAATATTTTTGTAACAGCGATTATCAAAGAGCTGTTTTTCTAATATTTTCGTCATGCTTTGCGAAAAGCCAGGTTTTCAAAAAGGTACAGCATACCAATTGAAAGGGGGCTGAACATATGCTTGGTTTAGCGAAAGGTCTCAAATATACCCTGAAAAATATGACAAGGGAAAAAATGACCTACCAGTATCCTGATGAGCCGGTTCCGATGCCGGATCGTTTCCGGGGCATCCAGAAGTTCTACCCGGAAAAATGTATTGTCTGCAACCAGTGCGCCAACATCTGCCCGACAGACTGTATTCAGTTGACAGGGAAAAAACACCCGGATCCTGATAAAAAAGGGAAAGTCATCGACACGTATGACATCAACTTTGAAATCTGCATTTTATGTGATCTCTGTACGGAGGTATGTCCGACAGAAGCAATCGTTATGACGAACAATTTCGAACTGGCGGAGTACTCACGGGACGATCTATTTAAAAATCTGGAGTGGCTGGATGAAAATGATCAGAACATCAGAGAGGAGAATAAAGCATGAGTGGAGAATTATTCGCCTTTCTAGTTCTGGCATTGCTTGCGATATTAGGTGGCATTTTGATGCTGAATTTAACAAAAGTCATCCACATGCTGCTGTCGCTCGTCCTTACTTTTCTTGCAATTGCCGGGTTATATGTCCTGTTATCAGCTGAATTTGTTGCCATTGCGCAAGTACTGATCTACTCTGGTGCTATCACGATCATCATGATTTTCGGAATCATGCTCACACGGCATAACGATACCCAAAGAACAAAAGGCAACCGGACAAGAAATATGGTTGTCGGTGCTGGAGTAGTATTATTTTTCTTTACGATGTACTTTTCGATCAACCAGGTGTCATTCGGCGACCAGGCGACCAGTCTGCATGTGGAAAACACAAAGCAGATCGGTATCGAATTGTACAGCAAATATGTCATCCCGTTTGAATTGATGTCTGTGGTCCTGCTCGTATCTTTAGTAGGCGCGATCATTTTAGCCAAACGGGATGACGAGGAGGAGGCGGAGCAAAAATGAGTGCCATACCAGTCAATGCCTATCTTCTCTTAGCTCTAGTGCTGTTTTGTATTGGTCTCTACGGTGCTTTGACAAAAAAGAATACAGTAATCGTCCTGATTTCGATTGAACTGATGTTGAATGCGGTCAATATCAATTTGGTCGCTTTCAGTAAGTATGGCATTAATCCGGGTATTACCGGTCAAATTTTTTCGTTATTCACCATCACCGTAGCAGCTGCTGAAGCTGCTGTCGGCCTCGCGATTCTTATCGCACTTTACCGGAACCGCTCAACAGTGCAGATCGATGAGATGAATACGATGAAGCACTAGGTTCCTTATCGGTTCAATTGCAAACCTGGAACAGAAGGGAGTTGTGTCAGGATGTTAGAAAATGCATGGTTGATCCCTTTGTTTCCATTGCTGTCGTTCCTTTTACTCCTTTTCTTCGGAAAACAGTGGAAGGAAAAGAGCAGCTATGTAGGCATCGGTTTTACAGGGGTTTCTTTCCTGCTTTCTGTCATCGTGCTATTTACGCAAATGGCAAATGGAAGCGGCGGAGCGGAAATGGTCTGGCTGACGATCGGCCAGTTGGAATTTCGCTTTGGAGTAGTTGTCACGCCGCTAAATGCATTGATGCTTGTCATCGTATCACTCGTCAGTTTTCTTGTACATATTTATTCCAAAGGCTATATGCATAGTGATGAACGACTGACGACATTTTACAGCTATCTCGGATTGTTCACCTTTGCGATGCTGGCATTGGTGATTTCACCAAACCTTTTACAGTTGTATATATTCTGGGAATTAGTCGGTGTCGGTTCGTTCCTGTTGATCGGATTCTACTTTTATAAGGAAGAAGCAAAAGCAGCAGCAAAAAAAGCGTTTATCATGACGAGGATCGGCGATGTCGGATTACTTATCGGAATGATTCTCTTATTCTGGCAGGTCGGCAGTCTCGAATTCAACGACATTTTTGCCGCTGTCGGTGGAGGGGAAGTGCCGGAAGGACTACTGACGTTGATTGCTATTCTCATCTTTGTCGGGGCAGTCGGAAAATCAGGTCAATTCCCGCTCCATACCTGGCTTCCTGACGCTATGGAAGGGCCAACGCCTGTATCCGCCTTGATTCACGCGGCAACCATGGTAGCGGCGGGTGTTTATCTTGTTGCAGCCTTGTTCCCGGTATTTGAAGCAAGCCCGGCAGCTATGACGGTTGTGGCTGTTGTTGGTGGATTTACAGCGATCTTTGCCGCCACCATCGGCCTTGTACAAACAGATATCAAACGTGTGTTGGCATACTCTACCGTTTCTCAGCTGGGGTATATGATGATGGCTCTAGGTGCAGCGGGATATGTCGCGGGTGTCTTTCATTTAATGACTCACGCCTTCTTCAAAGCACTATTGTTCTTAGCAGCAGGCAGTGTCATCCATGCGGTACACACCCAGAATATCGAAAAGATGGGCGGGTTATGGACGAAGATGCGGGTCACAGGCCCTGTATTTTTAATCGGTACGCTTGCCATCAGTGGCGTACCATTGTTCTCCGGGTTCTTCAGTAAAGATGAGATTCTACTGGCGACCTGGTACGACGGGCGATATGGGGTGTTTATTATCGGCCTTGTAGCTGCATTCTTTACAGCTTTTTATATGTTCCGGTTATTCTTCATGGTATTCACTGGGGAAAATCGCTCTGCGGATACAGAAGTACGTGAATCACCACGTTCGATGACAATCCCGATGGTGGTGCTCGCATTTTTGGCAGCTTTTGCCGGTTACATCAATACTCCCTGGTTTGGAACGTTTTTAGGGGATTGGCTGGCAGGGGACAGCGAATTTCTTCCATTTGAACATCATGAGGGCCCGGTATGGGTGATGCTGGCGGCAAGCTTGATTGCCTTTGCTGGTATCGGCCTTGCCTATCTTATCTATTATAAAAAATCGTTGCAGCGTGACTTTTTATCCAGTCATATGCCTGCGACCTATACGTTGGTCTTTAACAAATATTTTATAGATGAATTCTATCAATATACCGTCGAATACGCTGCGCGCGCCGTCGGTTATCTTGGAAGCTTTATAGAAAAATACATTGTGGAAGTCATTGTAGCAGCCGTAGCAGGTGTCACCCGGGCTGCCGGAAGCCTTGGCTCGAAGCTGCAGTCGGGGCAAGTGCAGACATATGGTGCTATGGCATTCATCGGCCTGGCTATTCTTGTCTTCCTCGTCGTCTGGACAGGGGGGTACCTATAATGGATTGGTTGACGTTAATGATTTTCTCCCCATTGATTGGTATTTTGCTATTAAGTGTTCAGTCTGCAGAAAGGAAAACGGTAAGCCTTACGGGGATTCTCGCTACGGTACTGCCGCTTTTACTATCGCTGGTAATCTACACACAGTTTCATGGAGGAGGTAACCTGGGAGTTTCTCATGGCTGGATCAGTTTCGGGAACGGAATGTTCCAGGTAAACTATGAGCTTGGCATCGATGGTTTTTCTTTGTTACTGATATTACTGACCACAATCGTATCGACATTGTCAGCCAGTGTGGCAGCTGCTCAGATTAAGCAAGGATTGAAGGCCTATTTCCTTTGGTTCCTCATTTTGGAAATCGGAATGCTTGGAGTATTCACAGCAGAGAATCTGATCCTGTTCTTCATTTTCTTTGAAATAACCTTGGTGCCGATGTTTTTCCTGATTGGCCGATGGGGCTTTGTTGAACGAGAAAAGGCAGCCTATAGCTTCCTTATATACAACGGTCTAGGTTCAGCAATCCTGTTGATTTTGTTTGCAGCAATCTTTGCAAAAACAGGAACGACCAATATCGAAGAGCTGAAAGCTATCATGGCAAGCGGTGAGGCAGTTAGTGAAGAATTCCGTTATGGAAGTATGTTGGCTTTATTAGTCGCATTTGGGGTCAAACTGCCAATCGTACCATTGCATACCTGGATGGTAAGAGTGCACGTTCATGCACCGATCGCAGTCGTGATGATTCACGCAGGTATCTTACTCAAAATTGGCGCCTATGGCTTAATCAACTTTGGTCTGGGAATATTCGGAGATCAGTTTGCAAAAGTGGCACCGTTCATTGCAATACTTGGCTTAATTAATTTATTGTACGGGGCGTTCCTCGCTTTTGTGCAAAATGAATTGAAAAGTGTGTTCGCTTATTCCAGTGTTTCCCATATGGGGATCGTTTTACTTGGAGTGGCAGCAATGAACGAAGCGGGAATTCAGGGAGCTATTTTCCAGACTTTGTCACACGGGTTGATCGCAGCCTTATTATTCTTACTGGTTGGCATTATCCACCAGAGAACACATACTACAAAACTCAGCAGTCTCGGCGGGTTAGCCAAAGGGATGCCGCTCGCAGCAGGGTTCTTGCTGGCAGCAGGAATGGCGTCATTAGGGCTGCCGGGAATGAGCGGGTTTGTATCCGAGTTCATGGCGTTCCTTGGGCTATTCGAGACGATGCCATGGATGGCTGCAATTGGTACGCTCGGAATAATTATGACCGCTGTCTACATGTTACGGGCAGTTCTCGGTGTCACCTATGGAAAAACGATCAAGTCTTTTACAGGAATGTATGATTTGACGAGAATAGAGATGATTCCAGCTGCTGCCTTACTTGCATTAATTGTATTGATTGGTGTCTACCCTGCCATTATCACACATACACTGCAGTTGACTTTAGAATCTATCATGCCAGGGATAGGGGGGTAAGCTTATGGATATGGAAACATTGTTAAGTTATGAATGGAGTATGATGGCCCCAGAGTTCACCATATTGATTATTGCTACCGTCTTATCCTTAGTCGATTTATTTACTGATAAAAAGGTGGATCGTAAGCTGTTCGGCTGGTTTGGCGCAGCGGGTATAGGAATCGCCCTGATTTTCCTTTTCAGTCAAATAGGGCATGAGCCTGCCATGATTCTTGCTAACACCTACAGACTGGACGCATTTTCTTTGAGTTTCAAAATTCTCCTGCTCATCGGAGCGCTGCTGGTACTTTTGATGGGAGTTTCCTATGAAGCGAAAGGTGAACTTCTCTATCGCGGGGAATTCTATTACCTGCTCATGAGCGCATTGCTTGGCGCTATGATGATGGCAAGCAGCGCTGACTTGATTACACTGTTTGTTGGGTTAGAATTACTGTCCATCTCTTCTTATATCCTGGCCGGAACAAGGAAGAAATCGACACAATCAAATGAAGCGGCAATGAAATATGTCATCAATGGAGGAATTTCAAGCGCTTTTACCTTATTCGGACTAAGTTATATTTATGGATTGACAGGTAGTACGAATCTTGCCGACATTTCCCGGGAAATATCGAATATTGCCCCGGAAAATGGACTGGTTTTATTAAGTATCGCTTTTATCCTGACTTTTGTCGGGCTGGCATTCAAGATTTCCACTGTTCCTTTTCAAATGTGGGCACCTGATGTCTATCAGGGAGCTCCGATTCCGGTAACCGCTTTCTTGAGTGTCGTATCGAAAACGGCAGGGTTTGTCATCATCCTACGCGTCTTACTGAGTGTTTTTCCATTTGCGCAAGGATTAGAAGCGAATACTTCCCTGTTGCAATCGATGATGATATTCATAAGCGTGCTGGCGGGAATAACGATGATAGCTGGAAATACTATCGCCTTAAAGCAGAGGAATATCAAGCGGCTGTTCGCTTATTCAAGTATTGCTCACGCTGGTTATCTACTGGTTCCGTTCGTAGCTTTCTCCGAGATGATGTTTGAGAGCATGTGGTTTTATTTGGCGGCGTACTTGCTGATGAACATAGGAGCGTTTGCCGTCATCCAGGTCATGAGTGAGCATAGCCATTCAGAAGATATATCCATCTTCGCCGGACTCTTCTATCGCAGGCCATGGGTGGCTGTCATGATGACGATCTTCTTGTTATCATTAGCCGGGATTCCTGGTACAGCAGGTTTTATTGGGAAGTTGAATATTTTCATAGGAGCTCTGTTCTCGGATCCATCCCGCTACATATTAGCGGCGGTCATGATGGGAACTACAGTCATTTCCTATTTCTATTATTTTGGCGTGATGGCACAAATGTTCATGCGGCCGTCTGGCAGTGCAGCACCGATAAGGATGCCGGTTGGAGTTACGATTGCCATGGTATTCTGTGCAGCAGGTACCATTACCCTGGGTTTATTCCCTGGAGTGGTGTTAGAATTCTTCCAAACTCAATTTAACTTTGCAGAAATGTTCTATTAAAAAACATCGCTCCCTCCGGAGATGTGCTTTTTGCATCTGCCGGGGGGATTTTTTTGTACTTTAGGAAAATTTAACTTTATTAAAAGGGTTAAAGTATAAGAAAAGACTAAGGCTTTCGCCATTAGTACTTGGCGACAAGCCAAGTTTTTCTAATTTCAGTATGTTTACAGCGAGTGAAATTAAGGTAGTAGTAGACTAGGATATCCGCTGGTTTGACAATTTCATTTCTCCATGGCATGTTTGGAAAGGATTATAGTCAATAAGGGAAATGAAATTGAAGAGGTGTATAGGAATATGTTAGATACTTTTTTACAGCAGGCTGGTCAACAGGCTTTAGCCGGCATGGTTTCTCATCTGATTTTTATCATTATTACCTGGAGGGTCCTTCAGGCGATAAAGCTGGAAGGGTGGATCCGTAAAGACCATGTATTTGAAGTCAGGGTATTGATGATTCTGGTTACGATCACGATTGGTACAAGCGTCAGCCGTTTCTTCCTTGATTTCCTTCAATGGTCGCAGCAGTTGGTCCATCTGTTCTGATTGTCGCATCATGTTGAGAAATAAACCGTATGCAATAACCTCTCCTTGGAAACAATGAAAATAGTAATCTATCAAGGAGAGGGTTGTTACGATGAGAAGACTGTTGATCATCCTGGTTGCTGCTTTGGTTTTAAGCACAGATTTGGAAACTTTCGCAGGGGTCAAAAACACAGAAGAAATGCCACTTTATGCCATTACTGAACATTTAAAAAACCAGGGCATTGAGGTGGATGGCTGGAATGTGATGGCGAAGGAGTCATTCCCGTCCCAGCACTTGGAGGAACTCCAGGCACAAATAGAAGAGGAACTGCCAGAAGCAGAATGGCAGCAGGCTTCTGATCGTAACAGCATTAAATATTCGATGACTAACCCACAAAAAAAGGAAGGGATCGTCGAAACGTTTATTGTCATTGTCCCAAGGGAAAAGAGCAATCATATCGAACTCATTTATAAAATAACAGGGACAAGCTGGGGGGAAGCAAGTGAACATTATTTAACAAATTATTTTTTTGTTAAAAAAGGTCGAATCTTCACAGAAAATGTCGCTATTTTCTCTTGTGCAAAAGCTGAATTTAATGGTATTATTGATGATGTTTTAGTGTATCAAAAATTAAGACAAGCCCTAGATATAAAAACAATCGAATCGATAAATGAAACTGACTTTACCAGTATTTCCGGATATACACCAGAGTGGGAGCAGACGATCCCGCTGCCAGAAGGTGCCATGAATGTCCAATTTGCTGTCCGCAAAGGTTTGGGCGCAAAGACAAGTATTACAGTAGGCACACCAATAATCACGTCTGAATATTAATAATAATGAATATGGACTCGGAGGAGAATGAACCGTGGAAAAAATCATCGTCCGTGGTGGGAGGCAGCTGAATGGCACCGTGAAAGTTGAAGGCGCCAAGAATGCCGTACTGCCTGTCATCGCAGCAAGTATAATTGCAAGTGAAGGAAAAAGTGTCCTTCATGAAGTTCCAGCATTAGCTGATGTAGTTACTATAAATGAAGTTTTACGCAATATTGACGCTGAAGTAGGCTTTGAAAACAATACAGTTACCGTAGACGCTTCTGGCGATATTAAAACAGAGGCTCCATTTGAATTTGTACGTAAGATGCGTGCTTCTGTACTTGTACTGGGACCACTTTTGTCCCGGTATGGTCATGCTAAGGTCGCTATGCCAGGCGGATGCGCAATTGGATCCCGCCCGATCGACCAGCATTTAAAAGGTTTCGAAGCAATGGGAGCCAAAGTAAATGTCGGCAATGGTTTTGTCGAAGTAAATGCTGATGGGCGCTTGAAAGGTGCCAAGATTTACATGGATGTACCGAGTGTCGGTGCAACAGAAAACATCATGATGGCCGCAGCGCTTGCCGATGGCAAAACAATTCTGGAAAACTGTGCCAAAGAGCCGGAGATTGTTGATTTAGCAAACTTCCTGAATAAGATGGGAGCTAAAATCGTAGGCGCTGGTACAGAGACGATTCGTATCACCGGAGTGGATAAGCTTAAAGGTGCGGAGCACACAATTATCCCTGACCGTATTGAAGCAGGTACGTTCATGGTAGCAGCAGCTATCACGAAAGGAAACGTGCTTGTGAAGGGAGCAGAAGCAGAGCATCTGCGTTCCCTTGTCTCTAAAATGCAGGAAATGGGTGTCATTATTGAAGAAGAGGAAGATGGCCTTCGTGTTATCGGACCAAACCATTTAAAAGCAGTCGATATCAAGACTCAGCCTCACCCAGGTTTCCCGACAGATATGCAGTCACAAATCATGGCATTGATGCTTTCTGCTAAAGGAACAAGTGTTATCACGGAGACAGTATTTGAAAACAGGTTCATGCATGTGGAAGAATTCCGCCGCATGAATGCCAAAATGAAAATCGAAGGCCGCAGTGTAATCATCGAAGGCCCTTCCGATCTCCAGGGTGCGGAAGTAGCTGCTACCGACCTGCGGGCAGGAGCCGCTTTGATACTTGCTGGTCTCGTAGCTGATGGTTATACACGTGTAACTGAATTGAAGCACTTGGATCGCGGATATGTCGATTTTGCAGATAAGTTGGCACAGCTTGGAGCTGACATTGAGCGCATCAATGAAAATCCTGCAGGCGAACAAGAAACAGTCGAAGATTCCGTGCAAGCTACTTCTTAATAACAAGAAATATGGAAGCTTACCCCGCCTTCAATGGCAGGGTGAGCTTTTTTTATACGTTAAGATAGGTTAACTTTGTGAAAAGGGTTAATGATGAAAAAATATTTTTCTCATCCTTGTCGACAAGCCAGTTTTTTTCTAATTACATACAGTTTAAATTGGGTAAAAACCAAGTTTTTCTGAAGACATGTTACTAAAAAGGTTCTACCATATCCTTTTTCTGTATAAATATTTACTAGAGACATCTATTAACGTTCTAGCAGGAGGGCATGGGATGAAAAATTGGAAACGGCCAGGTTTGATCACATTTTCTTTTTTATTACTGATGATACTCATTATTCCCACACTGATCGTCTTACCATTTATTGACTCAGACAAGGAACAGCGCATCGCCGAAGAAAAGCAGGAAGAGCTGCCGGAACTGGTAGAACTTCCGGAAGACCTTTCCCCTTTTAACATCGATGTCCTGCGCACCAACACGAACAAGGTGGAAGAAGTACCGCTGGAACAATATGTCGCCCGGGTGGTCGCATCGGAAATGCCGGCAGATTTTGAACCTGAAGCCTTAAAAGCACAGGCATTGGCGGCAAGAACGTATATCGTACAGCATTACTCCAACGGAGAAGGAATTTCCGAGCAGGCCGATGTCACCGATACCGTGGAACATCAAGTGTACAAAAATGAATCGGAGTTACGGAACCAATGGAAAGCTGACTATGACACCAAGATGAACAAAATCAATCAGGCAGTTCGGGAAACTGCAGGTGAAATTATAACCTATGAAGAAAAACCGATTTTTGCTGCTTTTTTCTCAACGAGCAATGGGTATACCGAAAACTCGGAAGATTATTGGAAAAACCCTTTTCCCTATTTGAAAAGCGTCGAAAGTCCATGGGATAAACAATCCCCTAAGTTTCTTGATCAGAAAGTTCTCTCTGTACAAGAGGTGGAAGCTAAGCTCGGAATTACATTTCCTGCTGATGTAACCGCCTCCCGTATCAATAAAACAGAAGGCAACCGTGTCAGCAGTATTGAAGTAGGCGGTGAAGAGTTTTCAGGGAGAGAAATCCGCGAAAAACTCGGGCTTAAATCCAGTGACTTTTCCATTGAACAAAAAGATGGACATTTGATTTTTACCACCAAAGGCTACGGTCATGGCGTCGGCATGAGCCAATATGGAGCAAACGGAATGGCAGAGCAGGGAAGTGACTACAAAGAAATCGTCCAGCATTACTACCAGGGAGCAGAAATCACCGAAATGGACCAGCTCAACACCCTCCAGGCCATGATAAACCCGAATGAATAATAGGAGTAAAGCTTGTAGAAACATTCTGCAGGCTTTTTTCATGCCTTAGATCTTTAGCTTTTACGTAAATGAATAAATGTACCATACCTAATTTAGTAACTCCCATTGCAATTATGAAGAAAGTGGCCGGGAAATGACGAGACTCCTCTGGGAGAAGAAGGCTGGCAAGACCCCGCAGGGCTAAAGCCCGAGGAGGCTTGCCGTCTTTCCCACGGAAAGCGAGTTATTTCCCGGCCACCTTAAACTAACTACGGTTCACAGGTACTGGTTTACATTTATTTAACTGAATTTTCTTCCAGTTTATGATAATTTTTTTTGATTGGATGTATAAGTCTCTCATTTTTTGCTCAGAATGGTTGCTGAGGTGATGAACAAATGAGAGATGAAGAAAAAAAGAGCGTCACAAAACTTAAGTTCCGACGCTTGTTAGGTAAGAAGTGGGTGTTCCCGGCAATCTATCTTTCGGTTGCAGCTCTAGTTTTAGCAGGAGTCCTTTGGTATCAGCAGCGTGGAGAAGAAGTTGATTTTGCGG
The DNA here is from genome assembly GCF_043496955.1 of Thalassobacillus sp. B23F22_16. Taxonomy (NCBI): domain Bacteria; kingdom Bacillati; phylum Bacillota; class Bacilli; order Caryophanales; family Bacillaceae; genus Thalassobacillus; species Thalassobacillus sp. B23F22_16. The sequence goes on from NZ_JBIEKD010000009.1 coordinate 127,372, forward strand.
ATGATCCGAATGTGAATGATGAAGTGATCACAGAAGATCCATTCGGAGATGAAGATGCTGTCCCAGTCATGGAACAAAGTGAAGAGTTGACGATGCCAGTAGCAGAGCAGGAGAATTCTACAATTGTAACGAAGTTTTATGATTACGACGCTTCTGAGGAAGACCAGGAAAACGCACTTGTATTATATGACAATAAGTATTACCAGAGTACAGGTGTCGATATCACGAAAAACGATGAGAAATTCGATGTCACAGCAGCGTTAAGTGGTACCGTTACAGAAGTGAAAGAAGATCCGCTTTACGGGAATGTCGTCCAAATCGATCATGGCCAGGAAGTGACAACTGTTTATGCAAGCCTTGATGAAGTACAAACAGAAGCTGGTGCGGAAGTCAAGCAAGGGGATGTCCTTGGTACTTCAGGCAGAAACATCTTTGGACAGGCAAGTGGAGTTCATGTACACTTTGAAGTCCGCAAAGATGGTGAAGCTTTGAATCCAGAATCATTCTTCGGAAAGCCTTTCAGTGAACTGGAAAAACAGAACACTGAAAAAACAAAAGACAGTGATGCAGCTAATGAAGAAGGATTAGCTGAAGGTGAAGATGCCACGAATGAAGAAGAAAATCAAGATGTAAGTGACGAGGAAATCGGAGAATTGGAACCTGGAGCGGAAGAAGAAGCACCAGGTGAAGGTGACGAAGAAACAGGCGTCGAAGAAGAGCCTGGTATGAATGAAGATGCCGAATCCTCTATTTCCATGACACAAACCTGATTAAAGTCGCGCGTCCTGCGCGGCTTTTTTATTTTGTACACCTATTGGGATATTATGCATAAATTTTTTTGTCATGAACTTGTCCTTCCCCTCATACCCTCAAAAAGACGGTTTTCGCTTAATTTCAGGACTTGTCGCCTTGTTTTTCATACATATTCCTGCCAGCCCACTAATAAGATGTAATTAACCGAGCATTCGGTAGCATCCGAGGTGAACGTTACGCACATAGAAATGACACAGTTTCGGTTAAATGCTCTTTTTCATCGATAACATACCCCAAGTGAATCACCTTGTCTCAATACACACCTTGGATAGTCAACCATAGGAGGCGAGTGATGTGCATGATTACATCAAAGAGAGGACCATCAAGATAGGGGAATACATTGTGGAAACGAAAAAAACAGTGCGAGTGATCGCGAAGGAATTCGGCGTTTCGAAGAGTACCGTCCATAAGGATTTGACTGAACGGCTCCCAGAGTTGAATCCTGAAATGGCCGCGCAAGTAAAAAAGATCCTCGACTACCATAAGGAGATCCGCCATCTCCGTGGTGGGGAAGCCACGAAGCGTAAGTACCAGATGAAAATACAGCCAGAAAACAATCAGCCTGTACAGCCCTCACAATAAACAGAGAAGATCCTCCCTTTTGTATAATTTCCTCGAATTTTGGAAAGTTTTTTCAGTAGAGGTGCGACGATGGTCGTACTTTTATGATAGAATATAACATTAGATGCATTATGTTTTCGAACGGATGCGAGAAAAGTCTTGTGTTGAACAGGGAGGATCTACTAAACATGCTAGCTAGAGATATCGGAATTGATCTTGGTACCGCGAATGTGCTGATCCATGTGCGTGGAAAAGGAATCGTCCTGGATGAGCCCTCTGTAGTCGCAATGGACCGGACTACAGGAAAAGTTCTGGAAGTAGGGGAGGACGCCCGCCGGATGGTTGGCCGTACTCCTGGTAATATAGAGGCGATCCGCCCACTTAAAGATGGCGTGATCGCTGATTTTGACGTTACCGAAGCGATGTTGAAACATTTTATAGATAAAATCAATGTGCGTGGCTTTCTATCAAAGCCTCGCATGTTGATATGCTGTCCAACTAATATAACGAAGGTCGAACAAAAAGCGATCCGGGAAGCGGCAGAGAAATCCGGAGCGAAAAAAGTTTACCTGGAAGAAGAGCCAAAAGTGGCAGCCATCGGTGCAGGGATGGAAATTTTCCAGCCGAGCGGTAACATGGTCGTTGATATCGGTGGTGGAACGACAGATGTTGCTGTCCTTTCCATGGGGGATATCGTTACGGCTTCTTCTATCAAAATGGCTGGTGATAAATTCGACCAGGAAATCCTAAGTTATATTAAAAAAGAGTACAAGCTGTTGATCGGTGAACGTACGGCTGAGGAAATTAAAATCAGTGTCGCTACTGTTTTCCCTGATGGACGTGATGAAGAAATCGATATTCGCGGACGTGACATGGTTTCCGGACTTCCACGTACGATCACGGTTCGTTCTTCCGAAATTGAAAAAGCACTTCATGAATCGGTGATGGTCATTGTACAGGCGGCTAAATCGGTTCTCGAGCGCACACCGCCGGAATTGTCAGCAGACATTATCGACCGTGGCATCATTATTACGGGTGGTGGTGCGTTGATTCATGGCATCGATAAGTTACTGGCAGAAGAATTGAAGGTCCCAGTACTTGTTGCAGAAGAGCCGATGAACTGCGTCGCGAAGGGTACTGGGATTATGCTGGAAAACATCGATAAAATCGCCAAAAATAAAATCAGAAGGTAACGGTTTTTATACTTTAAGAAAGTTTAACTTTGTTAAAGGGTTAAAGTATAAGAAAAGACTAAGGCTTTCGCCATAAAGCCTTGGCGATAAGCCAAGTTTTTCTAATAGGAAGGAGCGATTCCCTTGCTGAGAGGATTCTATACGGCTGCTTCTGGCATGATTGCACAGCAGCGCCGCCAGGAAGCATTATCGAATAACATGGCGAATGCCAATACCCCAGGGTTTAAATCGGACCAGGGTGTTATGCGTGCATTTCCGGAATTATTGATGCAGCGGATGGAAGCGAAAAGCATGCCGACCGGCAGGGGATTGCACGTCCCGTTCAACCAGGAACTTGGTGGACTTAATACCGGCACTTACTTACAGGAAACGGTGCCTGATTTTGCCCAGGGAGATATCCGGGAGACAGGAATCGGGACAGATCTGGCACTGGTTAACGGTGACCTTCCTGATGAAGAGGGATCGTTATATTTTACCCTTCAACATGAAGACGGAGAAGCGCGTTATACTCGAAATGGAAATTTTACCGTGGATGGACAAGGCTATTTGGTGACACAGGCAGGGAATTATGTTCTCGATGAGGAAGGAAGCCGGATTGATGTCGGCGGGATGGATTTTGATGTAGCCTCAGATGGCACGATCAATGTGGCTGGTAATGATACTCCGCTTGGCATCGCCTATATTAATGATGCTAACAGCCTTGTTAAAGAAGGGGATACCTCGTTCCGCCTGGAAGAAGGCGAAGCGGAAAATGCAAGACAGACGCCAGGTGTGAATTTTTCTGTACAGCAAAACCATTTGGAGCGTTCCAATGTGGATGCCGGCAAAACGATGACGGAAATGATGAATACCTACCGTAATTTTGAAATGAATCAGCGGGTGTTGAAAGCTTATGATCAAAGTATGGACAAAGCTGTCAATGAGATTGGCAGATTGACGTAAGGAGGGACAGGTATGTCGAGGTCAATGATCCAGGCTGCGGTGACGATGGGACAGCTGCAGCAAAAACTGGACGTAATCGGTAATAATCTGGCAAACAGCAATACGCCGGGATATAAAACACGTAATGCAGAATTTTCATCTTTATTGATGCAGCAGATCAACAACCTCGATGAGAAAAACACCTCTGTCCCTCGAATGACACCTGAGGGCATCCGCAGTGGTTCCGGCGCCAAACTGGGTGCTGTGACAGTGGATTTGACCAAAGGAACGCTGCAGACAACGGAACGAAGTCTTGATGCTGCCTTGCTTACAGATAACCATATGTTTCAGGTAGAATTGCCGACAGATGAGGGTACAGAGGTCCGTTATACACGAGCAGGAAACTTTTACTTGAACCCGATTGGGGGCAATCAGTTGATGCTGACGGATTCCAATGGGGCGCCTGTGCTTGGTGAAAACGGCCGTATTGTACTGGAAGATGGTTTTAATGGATTGACAATAGCTGAAAATGGTACGATTATAGTAGACAGAGAAGAAGGTCAATCTGTCGAAGGGCGACTCGGTATTGTAGAAGCGGTACGACCACGGATACTGGAGGCCAGTGAGAACAATACCTTCCGCCTGCCTGCAGAGGATGAACTGAATCTGGAAGCAAATGAAATCATCCAGGCGGTTGCTGCTGATGACGTACATATACAGACTGGGGCACTCGAATCCTCTAATGTCGATATGCAAAATCAAATGACGAATATGCTGATGATACAACGAGCCTATCAATTCAATGGCCAATCTATTTCTTTGAGCGACCAGATGAGTGGCTTGGTCAATCAACTGAGATCTTAACTGTAAGGAGTTACCCAACCATGTCAACAAACCCTACCGGTCAAAAACAGCCGACAACAAGAAAAAAATATAAAAATGAAGCTGAAACAAAACCAGCTGCAAAAAGTGCCGATGAAAAGAATCGAACGTCACGTAAAAAAGAGGAGAAGCCGCCACGTCGCAGGATTTTCCCGATTTGGCTGCGTCTGATTGTCATCACGATTTTATGTGTACTCGCATTGATTGTCGGGTTGATCGTAGGTTATGGTGTACTTGGAGACGGCGATCCACTGGATGTACTGAAGTTAGAAACATGGAAGCACATTTGGAATATCGCCACAAAAACAGATTGATATAGAAACCAGCCCGGCCCCAGCATGATGATGCGGGGCTTTTTTCATGCCCGCCTGCTGCACCCCGGGTCCTCCAAATTCTGGAGGGCCCGGGGTGTTTCGTATGGTAAAGCGTTTCCTTGTCTGCTTTTTGTGGAAATAGAGTAGAAGCAGTCAGAAAAAAGGGGGTTGGATTTTGCAAACGGAAATTTTCGTAGCTGGCGGAGGAGTCGGAGGACTTGCCCTTGCAGTCAAATTGGCAAGCAGCGGTGTGCATGTGACGGTCGCTGAACAATTGAAAGATGAGTCTCCCTTATACAAAGGAGAACTTCTCCAGCCTAAAACGATAGCGATATTGGATCAAATGGATCTTTTGCCGGAAGTGTTGCAATACGGACATAAAATCGAAACGCTCGCCTTCCAGGAAGCCGATATAAATCCCGGCAGACCCCCTGAGGAAATTGGCAGCACAGAGCTCACCTATAACCGGATTGCCAGTACGTACAATTATTCGGTAATGATCCCCCATGAAAAAATCAAAGAGATTTTACGCAACAAAGCAAGTCAGTATGGGGAATACTTTCATTTTATACCTGGAGCACGTTTTCTCGGTTTTGAAAACGGTCATGCCAAAATCAAGCAGGCAAAAGAAACCTATGCCATAACAGCGAATGTCTATATCGGTGCGGAGGGGAGAAGCTCCCCGACACGCCAGGCGATGGATGTGTCCATAAAACGGAAGGATTACAACCATCATTTTTTAACGGTCACCATTCCACGGCCGGAATCTTTTTTGGAAGGGAAAATCGTCACGACGAAGGAGTCTTTCCTTGGGATGTTCCCTTTGCCCGATCATGAAATCCGAACAGTGCTCTTAATCAAAGCTGGTGAATATAAAGCCATTAAGGAAAAGGGACTGGAACACGTTTATGAAGTCTATGGCGATTTGGAGCCGCGGCTGAAAGAGTATGTTCGTGCCATTAAGGATTGGAAACAGATCCAGCTGATGGTGCCGTACACCTATCACGTCGATCGTTACGTCCGGGGGAACATGGCGCTCTTGGGAGATGCCGCGCATACAGTCCATCCAATGGCGGGGGAAGGGATGAACCTTGCTATTCAGGATGCCGACGTGCTCGGAGAACTGCTCAGCTGGTGTAAGCACAAGAGCAAGCCATATCATAGCTATCTTTCCTACTATGAGCAGGTACGGCGTCCGAGAGTGTCGTTCTTATTGAAGCTGAGCCATCTATCAGCGCTTGTCTATTCGTATCCATATGCCTGGTGGCGAAAGCTGAGGATGCAGGCCGTGCAGCGGATGTACGAAGATGATCAGCTTCATGTGAAACAAATGCTCAATACATCAGGTCTTGGAATCTGGGATTTTTCCCTCGTTGATCGGGCTATACAAGGCAGTATGCTGCCAGTCCGCAAGAAAAGCATTACAGATCACCAGCAGCAACGCTATATTTTTGATGAAACAGATGATTATCCATGGAAACGCAACGAACTGGAAGGGGTAGAAATAGATGAATGAATGGACGATAGCTATGCAGGCACGTAAATGGATGAAGAAAAATGAATCGTTTTTATACAGTTGGCATGCCTATGTCGGCTCGGAGCTTGGGTTATTCGATGAATTCAAGGAACCCGCTTCGATTGAAGAAGTAGCATTTCGCACCGGCTATCCCGAAGATTTGCTGGAATCCTGGGTTCAGGTCGGAGTTGAATTAAAACACTTGAAAGAAAAGGACAGTAAATTCCGCACCTCCAAAAAACGGTGCAGCGCCTTAATGTCAGATTATGGATCCCCTGGGGTAGCGGCACTGTTGAAGGAGATGATGGAACTGCACCTGCCGACGTTGCTTGCTTATCCGAACATTATGCGTTCGCAGGAACGGTCTTCCTTCGACCATGAAGAGTTTGGCGGCATCGTTGCGGAGACATCAGCATTACTGGAGCATTTTGCCATCCGGAAAATCAAACGGAAAGTACGTGAGCAAAAAATTGAAACGATCGTCGATCTCGGCTGTGGTCATGGCGGATATTTAAGGAAGCTGGCCGACCATTTTCCTGACATAAACATGATTGGTGTCGATATCAATGAAAAAGTGATCGAGAGTGCCAGGCTGCAATCGAAAGATTATCCGAATATCAGATTTGAAGTAGGTGACTTTGAAGAATGGGAGCCTGAAGAAGGTAAAGTCGATATGATTCTGCTGCATAATATTTTTCATTATATCCATCCGGAGGATCGCAGCCTGCTGCTTGAGAAAATTAATGAAAACCTGAAGGGGGATGGCGTCGTTTCCGTTATCACCCCACTCAGCGGCACCGAGCATGGCAAAGCGTTTTCTTCCGCGTTCAATAGTTTCTTTGTTGCGCACTCTAACCTCTATGCCCTGCCGAAACAATCGGACTTAGATACGATTTTCGCAAAAGGAGACTTTGATATTTTCGATTTGGATCCGATTATTAAAGAAGGTTCGTGGTTTACGTTCTGGCTCAGTCCGAAAGCTGACGAGAAGACAGACGCAAACCAGGAAGAGGAGAGAGAATCTCCTGTCCAATCCGTATCTTCTAACTAAAAAAACCCTCTTCAGGAGGGTTTTTTTAGCTAAGGTCTTCCTCGACCCTGTACAAGTCTCACGATAAAAACGATTAATGCAATGACCAGCAGCAGGTGAATCAGGTTCCCGGCAATTCCGCCGATCAAACCGAATAACCATAAGACCAACAGGACAATAAGAATGGTCCACAGCATGTTTTGGCCTCCTTAAAATGTATTGGCAGGAAAAATATAGTTCACTTTGATTATTCCCTATTTTTTTAACCCTATAACCTCGCAAGGAGTTACATAAGAAATTTTGTCGAAATGCTCCAACATGTATATAATGAGCATAGTTGATAAATGAAAGGAGATTTTACATATGATGAATATAAACGAAATCAAAGAGATCATCCCGCACCGCTATCCATTTTTGTTAATTGATCAGATTGAAGAAGTCGTAGAAGGAGAAAAAGCGACTGGCTACAAAAATGTCACCGTGAATGAGCCGTTTTTTGAAGGTCACTTCCCGGAATATCCGGTTATGCCTGGGGTATTGATCGTTGAAGCGCTGGCACAGGTTGGGGCTGTCGCTATGCTGAAAAAAGAAGATAACCAGGGTAAACTTGCTTTTTTCACGGGTATCGATAAATGCCGTTTTAAACGTCAGGTGCAGCCTGGCGATCGCCTGAAGCTGGAGGTCGAGATTGTCCGCGCCAAGGGACCGATGGGCAAAGGGAAAGCGAAAGCAACGGTCGACGGCGAGCTGGCATGTGAAGCGGAAATCATGTTTGCGTTGAAATAAATGAAAAACCACTCATAAATTCAGATTTTCGCTCGTAAAGCAGGTTGTTCGACTCTTCGTCTGCCCATTTGAAAAATTTCCTCCTGAATATGGTTTATTTTTTCCGATATGGGAAAGATAGGCGTGAACTAAATAATTAGGAGGAATAAAATATGCTTAATAAATGGTGGATGAAGTTTGGTGCCGCTACGCTGGCGATTTTCCTTTTAGGTGCATGTGCTACTGAAGATGATGACGCTGGTGAAAACGGCACAGAGCAAAATGAAGAAGCTGACATGGGTGAAGAAGATGGCGAAATGGACGAAAATATGGATGGGGAAGAAAACAAAGATGAGGAAAATGGGGATGCAGATACAGATGAAGAAGCCCCTGAGGAAGACATGACGAACGAAGATACTATGGAAGACGATGAAAATAACGAATAATTTCCAAACAAAAAGGAAGACGCCGCTGTAACCTGCACAGGATCAGCCGGCGTCTTCTTTGTGTGTGCCCGGCATGTGCGCACGCTTTAGGGTTCAAGTCCCGAGCGGTGAAGGTCATTGTAACCGTTAGCTGAAGGCAAGGGTGTCTGGGACGACCTGGAATCTGAAGGAAGCTGGAGGCAAA